>DSBG01000155.1 GCA_011046135.1 Deltaproteobacteria bacterium | reverse complement strand
ACGTATATGAAACTTCTCTTCATTACTGGCTTACTCTAAAAACACGAAAACCAAAACCACCCGGTGAACCACGGGGTATTTACATATGAAGGTAGGGCATCCATGCACCGAGGAGTTCATCTGGAAGTTGGACATACGAGATAGATGAATCGAGCTATCTCACAGATGAGATTGCAATGATGGTGCCCTGACAACGTTAATATCGATCTGGACGATACTATACCTCAAGACAGTTCACGGTTACATCCTTCACTGCAGTATTCCTTCAAACTTCACTTTCGTAGTACTCTAATCAAAAAATTCTGTATGACTCATTTACTCTGACTCCTTGCCGGCCTAAGAAAATCGACTTGTTCAGGATAGACAAAACAGAGAAATGCAAAGGGGGACAAATGGGGGACAAAATGGGAAAAGCTCTATATTTTAATCTAATGGGTAAATTACCAGGGAATTGTAGAATGGCTCTGTGAGAAGTGCCCGAGACCGGACTCGAACCGGTACAGAGCTGAGCTCCGAGGGATTTTAAGTCCCTTGCGTCTGCCAATTCCGCCACTCGGGCAGGCACATTGGGATGTAATATCATCGGGAGACCCCTGTCAAGGAGATCGTGGATTCAAGCCCTTTCTCTTCTCGAACATGAAATGGTGTGGTATATCCTTCAAACTGCTGCAGAAATATATCAGATCTGAAACAGTGATCACGCGAAATCCAGGGATGAAAGGAGCATGGCATGGTAAAGGTGACCTGCCTTGGTGGTGTTGGAGGAGTGACGGGATCGAATTATCTGGTGGAGAGCCCTCAGGGAGACAAGGTGCTCGTGGACTGCGGCCTCTTCCAGGGGGGCAAGGAGATGGATGCCCGGAACTGGAGAGACTGGGACTTCACACCCTCCCAGATCAGCACGCTGCTTCTCACCCACGCCCACATCGATCACAGCGGGAGGATTCCCATGCTGGTGCGTGACGGCTTCAGGGGAAAGATCATCACGTCACCGCCCACCGCAGAGCTCTGCGAGATCATGCTGCTCGATGCCGCACACGTGCAGGAGATGGAGGCTCAGTGGCAGACGCGCAAGAACAGGCGCAAGGCGAGGAGAGAGATTCAACCGCTCTACACCAAGGAAGATGCACAGAAAAGCCTGGAGTACCTGTTCCCTGTGGAGCGCGACGAGATCATCCCCATCTCCGGAGGGATCCGCGCACGCCTGCGTAACGCGGGTCACATCCTCGGATCCTCAATCGTTGAACTGTGGGTGACAGACGGCGATCAGGAGATCAAGTTCGTGTTCTCCGGGGACATCGGCCAGGCCAACCAGCTCATCGTCAAGGATCCGGCCGAGATCTCCAACGCCGACTACCTGTTCGTGGAATCAACCTATGGAAACCGGCTGCATAAATCCTTCGAAGAGAGCGAGGCCGAACTCCTCGATGCCATCACCTATGCCGTATCCAATGGCGAGAAGGTCCTCATTCCCGCCTTTGCCGTGGAGCGTACCCAGGAGATCATCTATGTCCTGGGTGAATTCCATCGTGCAGGGAAGCTCCCCGACATCCCCATCTACCTGGACAGCCCGCTCGCCATCAAGGCCACCGAGATCTTCAAAAAGAGCAGGAAGTACTACGACGAGGAGGCCCTGGCTATCGTGGACGATGGGTTCGATCCCTTTGCCATGCCCAACTTCCACTACTCACAGAGCACGGCCGAGTCCATTGCCATCAACGAGGCAAAAGGCCCAGCCATTGTCATTGCCGGAAGCGGCATGTGCAATGCAGGCAGGATCAAGCACCACCTCAAGCACAACCTGTGGAGACCTGGAGCGAGCCTCGTGATCGTGGGGTTCCAGGCCGGCGGTACCACGGGGCGCAAGATCGTGGACGGCCAGAAGTCGGTGAAGATCTTCCGGGAGGATGTCTCCGTGCGGGCAAAGGTGTTCACCATCGGCGGGTTCTCCTCCCATGCAGATCAGAACGATCTGCTGAAGTGGCTTTCCCATTACTCGGAGTCGAAACCCCGGGTCTTCGTTGTCCACGGGGAGCTCTCGGTGAGCGAGACTTTTGCGCAGCTGGTCAGTGACAGGCTCGGTTTCGAGGCCCATGTGCCCCAGTGGCGGGAGACGTTGTTCCTCAAACCCAAGGAGTTTCCCTACGAGGTCAGCACGATCGAGGAGAAGCCCCTTGATCTCGGGGCAGAACTCATGAGCGCGTATGCCGATGTGGAAAGAGAACTCGGAGTGCTCAGGACGAGGATCGAAAATCAGCAGTACAGGGCGCGCATCTCGGACGAGGAGATCGACCGTCTCCGCTACATCCAGGAGGAGATCCAGTCCATCCTGGCAGCATGAGGCAATGTATCACGGAGTGCACAAAGGGGCTGCCATGCTGCGGCTCTGATGAGACCTCCACCGGACAGGGGTATGATCGACCCTGATGACACTGAGCAGGTCGTGAGATTCCGTGACAAGGACCCCGGGAGCACTTCGTTCTGAGTGGGGCGAGCCCCTTTTCCCACCAGCAGACAGTCACGCGGAGTTGGTAACCATGGGTCTGCCCTTTTCATCGTCCATGCCGAGTGCCTTGAGGAAACGTTCTGCAAGTCTGGCCTTCTTTTCCTGGAGCGTGCCGTCAGCAAGCCCGGCGATATTGATCCTCCCGCCGGCAGCCTTCTCGTGGCCGCCACCGGTGCCGAGACCGCGCAGGATCTTGATGGCAACCTTTCCGGCCCACCAGCCCCTGCGCGAGGTGCGCACCGACACCACGAGTTCGTCCTTGAATTCCCCGGTGCACAGTGTCCAGCGGATGTTCTCCATCATGAGCAGAAAATCCGCCATCTCGGCAACGATGTCGGGGTTGTTCACCTTGCCCATCTGGGAAATGATCACGTCCTTGTACTGGACGGACTTGTTGATGGCATCGGCGAACTTGAGGTAGTGCGATTTGGGAATCATCGGGTTTTCGATGGAGGAGAGCGTCTTGGGAGCGATCTTGGGAAACAGGTAGTTGAAGGCCTCGAGGTCTGCCTTCACCGCATGCCTGAGAAGGCCGTTGGTGTCGGTCTTCAGACCGTAGAACAGGGCGGTTGCCAGCATGCGGTCCATGGGGAGATCGAGTTCACGGAAATACTCGGTCATGATGGTGGAGGTGCTGCCGTAGTGGGGTCGCACATCATGGAACGGGCACTTCCGGGTCGTGTTCTTCAGGGGGTGGTGGTCGATGACCACGTGCGGGAGAAATTCCCTGGGGAGCCCGTTATTTCCCGTTCGCGGCTGGGTATCGACCAGGCAGATCACTGAATACTTCTTGAAAACGATGTCCTTGACCGGAACCATCTCAGTCTTGAGTTTCCTGGTGAGTTCCCGGTTCTCAACCCTGCCGATCACTCCGCCGTAGGTGATGGTCGCCTTTCTCCTGAGTTTCTGGTAGAAAATGCTCCTGAGCGCATGTGCCGATGCGATGGTGTCGGGGTCGGGGTTGTTGTGGCAGACGATGAGGATCCGCCGTTTCTGTCCCACGAACGAGAGAAGCGTCTGTGCAGGGGAATCCACCATGTGCTCCGATCTGTCTTCTCTCATCCTATCAGAAGTCGGGTCTCTCTGCAAACACCTCTGGTTCCTGATGAAGGACTGAGCTGATAGGATCTGTTGTCTATGTCTCGCCGGAGATATACCTGCGGGTCTTATGGTTGTATGCATGCAGGCCCGCTTACAGGATCTATGAGGTCAGCAGGAAGACCGTGTCAGGGCAAAAGACGGCATGGGCGCATCAGAACCACTTCCTGTTCCTGAAATAGATGACCATGGATACCCCGAGGGTGATCATGATCCCCCAGAGCAGGGGATAGCTCCAGCGCCATTCCAGCTCGGGCATGTAAGCGAAGTTCATGCCGTAGATGCCCGCAATGAAGGTTAGCGGGATGAAGATGGAAGCGAAGATGGTGAGCACCTTCATGACCTCGTTCATGCGGTTGCTGATGCTGGAGAGATAGGTGTCGCGCATGCCGGAGATCATGTCCCGGAACATCTCGATGGTGTCCACCACCTGGATCGTGTGATCGTAGACATCCCTGAGGTAGATGACAGTGTTTTCCTGTATCAGGCTGCTCTCTGCACGTGCCAGGCTGGCAAGCACCTCACGCAGGGGCCAGACGGACTTTCTCAGGAAGAGCATCTCGTTCTTCATGCCATGGATGGTCTGTAGGGTTTCTCTCGATGGGTTGCTCATCAGGGTTTCTTCCAGGGCTTCGATGTCATCGCTCAACTTTTCGAGGACCACATAGTAGTGATCCACGATGGCATCGAGGAGGGCATAGGCCAGGTGGTCGGCGCCCATCTTTCGGATCCTTCCTTTCCCGGTGCGGATCCGATCCCTGAGGGGTTCGAATACATCCTGCTGGGCCTCCTGAAACGAGAGCACAAAGGTCTTCCCCAGGATCAGGCTGACCTGCTCATACTGGATGCCAGTGTCCTCATCGTCGAGGTAGAGCATCTTGAGGACGATGAAGAGGTAGACCTCGTGATCTTCGACCTTTGGTCTCTGGCCGGTACTCACAAGATCCTCCATGACCAGGGGGTGGAGATCGAAGCGGGATCCGATCTGCTGAATGACCTCTACCTGTGAGAGCCCTGAAATATTGATCCAGCTCACGCGTTGTGAATCTCTGGAGGCGATGACATCTTCCAGGGTTGCGTGTGCTGCTTCTCTGTACCCGGCTGTGTCGTACTCGAAAAGTGAAATCCTGGTCTCTCCGAGCTTTTCCTCGCCGACGTGCACGAGGGTTCCCGGAGGAAGCCCCTTTTTCACCGAGGATTTCTGGATATATTTCACCATCACGGTGCCTCCTTTTGTTGGGGGAGCACCAATGAAGCTTGCAGCTCGGCTCTTGTGTGCTCTCCACGAATCACTGAGATAATAAACGCCTTAGACCGCATCCACAAGCATTACCCGCACGGAAAACCAGAGCAGAGATTTCTTGAAGGATGTTCCACTGCTGCACGGCGGTGAGGGGAGGTGGGACAGTCGGGCACAGGTTCGATAGCCACCTGTGGAATCGGGGTGCTCGCCGTCACTGACCGAAGGTGGTACTCACCAGGAACGTTGTATAGCCTAAGTAGCAGGCAAGCAGGGCGATCCCTTCGAAACGGTTGATGCGGCCAGGCCGGCGGAAGCCATACCCGAGAATGAACAGGGAAACGGTGAGTGCCGCCATGACCGGAATGTCCCGTGAGAAGACCTCGGGTCCAACAGCCATCGGGTGGATCGCCCCTGCAATTCCCACCACGGCAAGTGTGTTGAAGAGGTTTGACCCCAGCACGTTGCCCAGCGCAATGTCGTGCTCTCCTCTCCAGGTGGCTATGATCGAAGAGGACAGCTCCGGCAACGACGTGCCCACTGCCACGATGGTCAGTCCGATGATCAGATCGTCCACCCCCAGTCTGTGGGCGAGTTCGACCGCGCCCCAGACCAGGATGCGGGAGCTTACGATCAGAACTACGAGACCGGAGACAAGCCGAAAGAGTGCCTTTCGAATCGGCATGGCATAAACTGTCAGTTCCTGCTCCATCTCACCTCCGAGGGAGTCGGATTTCTTCTGCATGCCCTGCCAGATTGACCACCCCATGAGCGCACCGAACACGACCAGCAGAACCAGGGCATCACTGCGCGTGATCTCTCCGTCCAAGATCTGCCAAGCAGCCAGTGCAGTAACAGCGGTTAGTATCGGTAATTCCTTGCGCAGCACCTGCGAGTTCACTGCGATGGGACTGATCAGCGTCGTGAGCCCCAGGATGAGCGCAATGTTGGTGATGTTCGATCCATAGGCGTTCCCCAGGGCAATGCCCGGATTACCCTGCGACGCAGAGAGTGCCGACACCATCATCTCGGGGGCGGATGTGCCGAACCCAACGATCACCATGCCGATCAACAGCGGCGGCATTCCGAAATGGCGGGCCGTGGACGCTGACCCATCCACAAACCGATCAGCGCTCCAGACCAGGAGTGCGAGTCCAAAGGCGACAGCGAGAAACGCGGCAATCATAGAGTCCATGCCTCCAGCCGAGGTTGTGCATAAAGAACAATCGTCACCGAGATGTCTTGGAGTGAACGCATGGGATCTGGAATCATTGTCTCACGAAAAGCGGCGTGTGTCATTGCCTAAGGATAAGGGAGATGATCTGGGCGTATGGACATGGTCTTTGGAAGGGTTCCTCAATGGTATCGTGGTGGAGCCGAAGGGAATCGAACCCTCGACCTCTTGAATGCCATTCAAGCGCTCTCCCAACTGAGCTACGGCCCCACACGAGTTTTCCCTGGGTAGCACACAATATTTTCCGAGTCAAGACAGCCCTGTCAGGGGATAGGATACTCTGTCTTGTGGGTGGCGGTGGCCTTGATGAGGTTCAGCGTGTCAGTCATGACGGGAATGACGTGCTCCCTGATGTCGCCCGCCACCACGATGGCCAGGAGATCGTCGCCCACGGCGAGCTCTCCCTCGTTGACCTCCACCAGGATGTCGACGATCCCGGGGCGTTTCTTCTGCTCTTCCACAATGGTCCGGATCGCGTCGTGGTCAGCCCTGACCGTGACCCTGGCAACCGGTGACCCGTCACGCGACGTCGCTCTCACGATGCCGTTGTGGCACAGGATCATCCCAGCCCTGTGAGCGTCGTTCCTCGATTTGATCTGTTCGATCAGTCCATTGATATTCACCCAGTCCTCCGGGACAAGCGTTATTGAGTTCACAGATAGTAACAGGAGCAGGAAAAGTCAATTCATCCTTGAGCTGCTCGGCTGATGGATCATGTCAGAACGGGTGTGTCAGGGATGATGAGGGGGTTGTTTACAGAGTGGCCCCCTTCATACTGGCCCCCTCTGAGCGTGAGACAGAGGTGAGGGTGATGTATACTGGAGCAAGGGCCTGTACGGCGATGATGGGTATGTGATAGTATGAACTCCCGGCATGCCACGGGAGGCAGGACGGGCAGGGTTCCCTGGCGAACACGTCGGGCTCATGCTGTCGTGTCAGGAGGTAGTTATGAAGGAGATTCCAGTGGGTAGATCGAGGCTGCAGGTTCTGGTGGGGGACATCACCCGTCAGGAAACCCAGGCGGTGGTCAATGCCGCAAACAGGCAGCTCGCCCCGGGGGGTGGTGTTGCAGGAGCAATCCATCTTGTGAGGATGGTCCTGTACGACGACGCGGCATACCAGGCGCACGTAAGGGCCATCGAGAGCCTCGAACGCGCGGCGGAGCAAAAACCGTCATGAGGGTTGTTGCCGTCATTCCCGCACGCTATGGTTCTACCCGGTTCCCGGGCAAACCCCTGGTGGACATTGCCGGAAAGCCCATGATCCAGCGGATTTTCGAGCAGGTGAGCGCCTGCCGGGAGATTCATGAGGTCCTCGTTGCCACCGATGATGAGAGGATCTTCGAAGCGGTTCACATCTTCGGGGGGGAGGCGGTCATGACGAGCCCTGACTGTCCCTCGGGCACCGACAGGGTGGCCCAGGCAATTCAGGAACGGGATGCACAGATCGTCATCAATATCCAGGGTGACCAGGTGGTCCTCGACACCCGGGCCGTGTCCGACATGGTGGAAGAGCTCGGCAGGGGTATCGAGATGGCCACCATCGCAGTGCACGCAGATGCCCGGGACCGGGAAGACCCGAACACCGTGAAGGTGGTGTGCGATTCCGAAGGGTATGCCCTCTACTTCTCCCGCTCGCCCATTCCCTTTGAGCGCAATCCGGGAGCTGTTCAGAGCCTCAAGCACATCGGGATCTACGGATTCCAGAGGGAGACGCTTCTCCGGTTCACCAGCCTTGGACAGACCCCACTGGAGTATTCCGAGTCCCTGGAGCAGCTCAGGGCCCTTGAAAACGGAATACGGATCAGGGTGATCCTGGCGCAGGGGGAATTCTTCGAGATCAACACGCCCTCAGACAGGGAAAGGCTCCTCAGGTTGTGGCAGAAGTGATCCTGTTTCTCTACAGGCTGCTCACCGGCGTCATGGTGTGGCCCCTTGCCCTGGCCCTCAAGAACCACCCGAATTTTGAATCAACCCTTGCTCAGAGGCTCTCCCTGAACCTTCCGGATCCTCCTTCCGGCAGGCCGCTGATCTGGGTGCACGCCGCATCGGTGGGTGAGGTGAAGGCGATCGCTGCGCTCATGAAATCCATCAGGCACCACCATCCGGGGTGTTTTGTCTTCCTGACCTGCATGACATCAACGGGGATGACGGTCGCCCGGCAGGATGCCGTTGCAGACAGGGTCTTTCCCTTTCCCTTCGATACCTACCGGTCGATGAAGCGCCTCATGCTGCGCCTGCACCCGAAAGTGATCCTGGTTGCGGAGACAGAGATCTGGCCAAATATGCTCTGTGCCGCAGCGGATCTCGATATTCCGCTCGTCTATGTGAACGCACGCATGTCCTTGAGTGCCTTCGGGCGGTACAGGAAGATCGCTGTTGTCATGAAAAGACTGCTTAGAGATGTTCGCGTACTGGCCATCACCCGGGAGGATGCAGCTCGATTCTCGCAGCTCGAAGCCAAGCACGTGGAGGTCATGGGTAACCTCAAGCTCGATGCCATAGCAGAAGCAGATCCGGCGGGCATTGCCGATCTCAGAGCCGAGCTCGGCATCGGATCACGGCCTGTTTTCATTGCAGGAAGCACCAGGGAAGGAGAGGAAGACTTCGTGATCGAAGCCATTGTGCGCGCCAGGGAGCAGATCAGGGATCTCTTTACCATCATCGTCCCACGGCACCCGGACCGAGTCGAGCTCGCCAGGACGCTCGCCTCGCGTCAGGGGATGGATGCGGTGCTGAGGAGCTCAAAGGAGCAGCCGTCAGAGCTCCTCGTTGTCGATACCATGGGTGAACTGTTCAGCTTCTTCGGCATCAGTGACGTTGCCTTCGTAGGGGGCTCACTGGTGGACCTGGGGGGTCAGAATATCCTGGAGCCGATCTCCTGGGGTGTTCCCACGATCCACGGTCCCTACATGGACAATTTTTCCTGGGCCCTCGAGGTCGTCAGCGGGCACACCGTCGTGGTGAAGACCGCAGATGAACTTGCCGGTGCGATCATGGAGATTCTCCAGGGAACACGGTTCAACGATCTCGGACAGGGCGCCCGTGAAGCGTTGAGTGCGGCAGGAGGGGTGACCGACCGGTACGTCAGCGCCCTTGCCCCGTACCTGTAAGGACCCTCTTCCCGCCTCAACAGCCTGAATGCCTCAAAACGCCCTGTCTGCAGTGCCTACGCCGTTTTCTTTGCAGGCGGTTTCAGGAGAAAGATGATGACCACCGAGACACAGACGACCAGGGCGCCCACCAGGAAGGGTGCGGAGTAGGTGCCGGTAGCGTCTTTGAGCCATCCCCCCACAAAGGGTCCGAGGAACCCTGCAAGACCCCAGGATGTGAACAGCAGCCCGTAGTTGGTGGCCTGGGCCGATGGGCCGAAGTACTGCAGGCAGGTTGCGGGGAAGAGGGTGAACATCGCCCCGTAGTTCCAGCCGATCAGTGCGGCGACAATCCACAGGGCCCAGTAGAGATGTCCCGATGGGTACAGGAGGAGCATCGCCACGACCTGCAGGACGAAGAATGCCACGAAGCTGATGCGGATACCGATCCTGTCGGCGATCCATCCGGAGATGATGCGCGTGGCAGCGTTCGCCATGGCGAGAAGGCTTGCCGCACCGGCAGCGGCCATGGAGGTCAGCCCCCGGTCGATCCCGTGGCCCGCGATGTGTCCGATGACCATCAAACCGGCGAATGCCCCGCAGAAGTATGCTAGGTAGAGCAGCCAGAACTGAGAGGTGCGGATGGTCTCGTGATAGGTAAAGTCCCGGGAGATTCGCTGTGACGCGTCAACGGACACAGGGGGTTCCCATCCCTTGGGTTTCCATCCCTTAGGCGGGACCTTCAGGCACAGCGCGGCGATGAAGGCCATCACGCCCATGGCGATGCCGACATAGATGAAGACGTATCGCCATCCGAAGGCATTGATGATGTAGGTGGCCAGAGGGGCCATGATAAAGGAGCCCAGCCCCAGCCCCACCACGGCAAACCCGGTGGCAAGGGCTCTCCTTTCCGGCCACCACTTGGGTGCCGTGGCAATCGGGGGGAGATACACCAGTCCACCGCCGAACCCCGCGATCACCCCGTAGGTGATGTAGAGCTGGAGCTTTGTCTGGATGAATCCCGACAGCACGAACCCGCAGCCCAGGATAATGCTGCCGATGAGCACTACGATCCTCGGGCTGAACCTGTCACTCAACCATCCCGCCGGATAGGTCATGAGGCCGAAGATGAGGCAGGCAATGGCAAAAGCCAGGGCAATGTCGGCCCGGTTCCATCCGAACTCTGCATTCAGGGGCTGGATGAAGACACTCCAGGCGTACAGGAGCGCACCGCAGGTGGTGCTTCCCAGCACACCGCCGACAAGGGGGATCCAACGGGGAAATGAAGTCGAGTCGCTCATAGAAACCATCCTTTCCTTACCTCAAATAGGCAGTTCATGCCGGCGTGGATGCTGGTTGGACCTGTGCTGATTTCCACGCAAAAAACCATCATGTTTCCTGTATTCGGGCACCGAGATTCCGGCAGAAAAACCGGTGCACCCGCGATTCGGGGCAGGCAGGACCATACCACGTGTTCCACGTCATTTCTTCGGGTAGCCGATAGTCTTTGCAGCGCTCTCGATCTCCTGGATCGACTGTGGGTCCTCGATGGTGGATGGAGCTGAAAACTCTTCGCCATCAGCGATCTTCCGCATGGTTGAGCGCAGGATCTTTCCGCTGCGTGTCTTGGGCAGACGGGGTACGACCGTTACGTCTTTGAGACAGGCCAGTGCGCCGATCTCCGAGCGTACCATCTTCACCACTTCTTCGGTGATCTCGTTGTTCGGTCTGTGAACCCCTGCCTTGAGTACCACGAACCCGATGGGGACCTGGCCCTTGAGGGTGTCATTGACCCCGATGACCGCACATTCCGCAACATCGGGGTGTTTCGCCACCACCTCCTCCATTCCCCCGGTGGAGAGACGATGGCCGGCGACATTGATGATGTCGTCCACCCTGCCCATGATGTAGAGATATCCGTCCGGATCCTTGTAGCCGCCGTCTCCGGTGGCGTAGTAGCCGGGGAACTCGGTCAGGTATGAAGAGACGTAGCCCTCGTTGTTGTTCCAGAGCGTGGGCAGACACCCCGGGGGCAGGGGCAGCCTGATTCCGATGATGCCCTCTTTGCCGTCGGGGAGTTCCCGGGCCCCTTCATCGATGATCCTCACATCGTATCCAGGGACTGCCTTGGTGGGCGAACCGGGTTTGACCGGCAACTCCTCGATGCCCATGCAGTTGGCGGCAATGGGCCATCCGGTTTCTGTCTGCCACCAGTGATCGATGACCGGGATAGAGAGCATGGCGCTTGCCCAGTGGTACGTGTCCGGATCGAGCCGTTCCCCGGCAAGAAAGAGGTACTTCAGGCAGGAAATATCATGGTTCTTGACATGGGAACCCTGGGGGTCTTCCTTTTTGATGGCACGAAATGCTGTTGGCGCGGTGAAGAGCACCTTGACCTTGTGCTGTGCGATCACCCTCCAGAAGGCTCCTGGATCGGGGGTGCCCACGGGTTTTCCCTCGTACAGGATGGTAGTGCACCCGTGGAGGAGCGGGGCGTACACGATGTAGGAATGGCCGACAACCCAGCCCACATCGGAGGCTGCCCAGTAAACATCGCCAGGCTTGACTCCGTAGATGTGTTCCATGCTCCATTTCAGTGCCACGGCGTGCCCGCCGTTATCCCTCGTGACGCCCTTGGGTTTTCCCGTGGTGCCCGAGGTGTAGAGTATATAGAGGGGGTCTGTTGCCTCTACCGTAACGCACCCGGCAGGGCGTGCTCCGGCGAGTGCTTCATTCCAATCGAGATCCCTCCCTTCGATGAGGGGGGCCGTCACCTGTGGTCTCTGAAAAATTACACACTTGTCCGGCTTGTGCACAGAGAGTTCGATTGCCTTGTCCAGGAGTGGTTTGTAGGGAATGGCCCCCTTGGGTTCAATCCCACAGGAGGCGGACAGGATGATTTTGGGTTTTGCATCCTCGATCCTCACGGCGAGCTCGTTTGCGGCAAACCCTCCGAACACCACGGAATGGATCGCCCCGATCCGGGCGCAGGCGAGCATGGACACCACGGTCTCAGGGATCATGGGCATGTAGATGATGACCCGGTCACCCTTTTTAACGCCGAGGGATGCCAGCATGCCGGCACAGGTAGATACCTCATCCAGCAGCTCCCCATATGTGATCGTGCGGATGGTCGAGGTGACCGGGCTGTCATAGATGATTGCAGCCTGATTCCCCCGGCCGTTTTCAACATGGCAATCGAGAGCATTGTAGCAGGTGTTGAGTCTTCCGCCCGAGAACCAGAAGAAGAACGGTTTTTTCGATGCATCGAGGACCGTGTCCCAGAACTTCTCCCATTGAATCTTCTGAGCAGCATCACCCCAGAATTTTCCGGGATCTTGGATAGAAAGACTGTGGGCGTCTTCGTATGATTTGTACATTGGGAAACCTCCAGAAGCATAAAATGTAATACAACCAGACTATCTTACCTGAAAAAACTCTGTCAACTGAAAAACTCCCGGGGAGAAAGAACCTTCAATCATCTCGGATTCAGGAGAGAAGGTGTTCCGCTTTTCCATTGACAACAAAAGGGTTGCACTCTATTAGTACCACCATGACCCTGGACAGATCCCTATGTCCCATTTGTGCGTGGCGAGCTGACTGCATCAAGAAATTCAAGAAAGGTGCCGGAATTCATTGCCCTGATTTTACCAGAGATCTGACGGTCAAGGACAAGGAACTCGAGGACGAAGTTGCACGGCAGTCTGCCACACCCGGTAAAGAGAAGAAGAAAAAAGGACTCTGGCCGATGTAGGCCTTCCCTCAGTACGCTATTGAGGTCACCGTGCTTGCCTTTTTCTTCACGAGGAGTGCATAGAGAACTCCGTTATGAAGCGTGATGTCAGCGCAGTACCCGGAATCTTCCTTCTGGAGCACCCTTTTTTCACATCCCTGAGCCCCGCACGTGTATGAGAGTATCTCGGCTCCGGTAAAGGAAATTGTGTGTTTCAGAAACGAGGCAAGCCCCTGGTCATTTTTAAAGGTGAGGATCATCCCATTTCCGGAAAGGATTCTTGGCCTGAGGTAATAACGCACAGGTGTGTCCTGTTTCCTCTTTTCTTCGATGAAAAAAGGCGTGAAGCCATGATCCGTTTCAGAAGACCAGGTGATGACCCCCTTCTTGGCGATGGCGAGGCTTCCGTCAAGGGTAAAGGAAGCAAGCTCTCCCAGAGACTGTGCTGCCGAGGATTCCACTGATGCCAGTGAAAGGGGATCGAGTCCTTCGGGCAGCTCAGGAGGGGATCCATCCATGACCGTTACCCTCGACCATCTGTACCTGTCTGGTGCGATGTCTGAATCGAACTTCGGCTCCATGGAGACGAATCCGGACTCAAAAGGTACTACCGCTCCCGTCCATTTTTCCTGTGTTGTCCCCAGGATGGAGTATGTCGTGAAGGTATTTCTGAGCTCGGTGAGCACCAGGACGCTGTCCTTGTAGGCATACAAGCGTGCTATCGTGCTGTTGCCGGGGCTCTTCCAGATTCGTTCCGGCTTTTCTCCGGCCAGCCTGTATACAGCCTTTCTGTCGCTTACAAGGAGTGTCCCCCCGTGGGAAAGGAGAGCGGTTCCCTCGAAGGGAAGGCGGATGATCGTAACCTCCTTCGTGTGAGGAACTGCAGAGGCCTCCCTCTTCTGTGGGTGAGGAGCAGGTGTTCTCTCTGCGGCGAAGAGCGTCTCTATCATCTCATCGATGGCAGGAGAAATTTCTGCCTGGCCCTGCAGATCCTTGTGAAAGGCCCTGGGTGGAATGGTGTCGAGTATGGCGTCGAACGAGATGACGTTCCCCAGTGCGCTGATGGAGATGGCAAGCTTCGAATACTCCTCCAGGGGAATGTGCCGAGAGATGCAGCGGGCAAGCACCGTATTCTCGATCCCCGGTTTCAGGGCGACCAGATCCCCGGGCCCGGAGATTTCAACCGTTATCTCCATGGCACGGGCTGAACTCAAGGCTGGGACCAGAAGCATGAACATCAGGGAACAGCATAGAACTCTCTTCATTGGACCTCCCGGCATATCCCTACGAACAGAGACCTCGTGGATAAGCAATGCTGATTATAGCAGATTTTCCCATGATCACAAGGGGCGGGAAACGTCCACCCGACATGAATATGAATGATCATTCATTTTTTCTTGACCTCACTTTTTACTTCGGCTATATATTGCGATTGCTAGGCAAATTACATTCTTTAGAAGGAGGCTTACATGGCTGAGGAAACAAAAGACTTTGGTGAACAACTATTCCCGGTGCCCGAAAAGGTCAGGGAGAAGGCTTACATTAAGAGCAGGGAAGAATACGAGAAGATGTACAAAGAGTCCCTCGAGAACCACGATGCATTCTGGGCCAAGCAGGCCGAGAGGATCGACTGGTACAAGAAGTGGGACAAGGTCGCCGACTGGTCTTTCAAGGATGACGTGTATGTGAAGTTTTTCGAGGGCGGCAAGCTCAACGTCAGCTACAACTGCCTCGACCGTCACATGGCGACCAGGAAGAACAAGGCTGCCATCATCTTCGAAGGCAACGATCCCTCTGATTGGAAAGTCTACACCTATGCGGACATGTACCGCGAGGTGAACAAGTTTGCCAACGTTTTGAAAAAGAACGGCATCAAAAAGGGCGATCGGGTTTCCCTCTTCCTGCCCATGATCCCCGAGCTCGCCATCGCCATGCTCGCCTGCACCAGAATCGGTGCCGTCCATTCCATCGTGTTCGGTGGCTTCTCCTCGGATGCGCTCAGAGACCGTATCCAGGACTGCGGTTCCACCCTGATCGTCACCTGTGACGGGACCTATCGCGGCGCCAAGGCAGTCCCCCAGAAGGCCAATGCAGACAAGGCCCTCACCGAGTGCCCCTCCATCAAGAAGCAGATCGTGGTGAAGCGGACCGGCACGGAGTGTGCCTGGGACGACTCGAGAGACGTCTGGTGGCACGACGAGATGAAGGATGTCCCCGCATACTGCGAGCCCGAGCAGATGGATGCCGAAGATCCGCTCTTCATCCTCTACACATCGGGATCAACCGGGAAACCCAAGGGCGTCATGCACACCACCGGCGGGTATCTCGTCTACGTGGCCCTTACCCATGAGCTGATCTTCGATTACCACGAGGAAGACACCTACTGGTGCACCGCAGACATCGGGTGGGTAACCGGGCACAGCTATATCGTCTATGGTCCCCTTGCCAACGGTGCCTCCAGCATCATGTTCGAGGGTGTTCCCAGCTATCCGGACTATGGCAGGTTCTGGGAAGTGGTTGCGAAATATAACGTAAATATCTTCTACACTGCCCCGACAGCGATCCGCGCCATCGCGAAAGAGGGCGACGACTGGGTCAAGAAGCACGACATCAAATCTCTGAGAATCCTCGGATCAGTGGGCGAACCGCTCAACCCCGAGGCATGGAGATGGTACTATGACCTCATCGGCCGCGGTGAGTGCCCCATCGTTGACACCTGGTGGCAGACCGAGACCGGAGGCATTCTCATCACGCCGCTGCCAGGAGCCATAGATATCAAACCCGCAAAGGCAACGGTTCCTTTCTTCGGTGTCGAACCCGTTCTGCTCGATGACGAGGGCAAAGAGATACAGGGTGTCGGCAGGGGCAACCTTGCCATCAAGAGACCCTGGCCCGGCATCATGCGCGGCGTCTGGGGAGATCAGCAGCGCTTCAAGGAGACCTACTTCGTTCAGTTCCCGGGCTACTATCTCACCGGTGACGGGGCAGAGCGGGACGAACTCGGCTACTACAAGATCACGGGCCGTGTTGACGACGTCATCAACGTATCCGGCCATCGCATGGGTACCGCCGAGGTGGAGAGCGCCCTCGTATCCCATCCGAATGTGGCCGAGGCCGCTGTTGTGGGATTTCCCCATGACATCAAGGGGCAGGGGATCTTCGCCTATGTCACCCTCAATACCGGAGTCGACAAGAGTGACGATCTCAAGAAGACACTCGTGGCTCATGTGCGCAAGGAGATCGGGCCCATCGCATCCCCCGACGTTATCCAGTGGGCCGATGCGCTCCCCAAGACCAGGAGTGGCAAGATCATGCGCCGTGTTCTGAAGAAGGTTGCGGCCAGCGACTTCTCTGATTTCGGTGACACCTCCACCCTGGCCGATCCGTCCGTTGTCGATTATCTCGTGGAAGAGAGAAAGAAACTCTAGCAAATGCTTTTTTCCAACAGGAGGGTTCCCGGATATGTCCGGGACCCCTCCTGTTGAATTGGTTTTTTCTGATCGCGCTTGTTGAAACTGTTGGTGAGGGCATTTCATTGTAACTCATGGGTGCGAAGCATCTGTACTAAGGAAGGACCCTAATGAGAGGTGAAGAAAAATACAGAATGATACTCAACGCCGCCAAGCAGGTGTTCGCGAAGGAGGGCTTCTATAATTCCAAGGTTTCTGAGATCGCCCGGGAAGCCCGCGTTGCTGACGGCACGATATATCTCTATTTCAAAAACAAGGACGATATCCTCATCTCGCTTTTCGAGGAGGAACTGATCAGGATCATCAAGGTTGTCAAAGGGGATCTGGAGAAAATTGAAGACCCTCGGGAGAAGCTCATCAAGTTCTGCGACAATCACCTGACGATCGTCGAATCAGACAGGGCGCTGGCTGAGGTGATCCAGGTCGAACTCAGACAGTCGAACAAATTTATGCGCGAATACAAAAACAAGCACTTCCTGGCCTATCTCAACATCATCGGCGACATCATCAGCGAAGGGCAGCAGCAGGGGATATTCAGAGATGACATAAAACCGGACATCTGGTCGCGGGTGATTTTTGGTTCGCTCGATGAACTCTCCACCTACCTGATCACTGCGAAACGGAAGCGCTTCGATGTGCATGACGTGGCGATGAAGGTGGGCAATTCTTTCCTTGGGGGCCTTATCCGGAATGGAAAGTAACAAAGGGAGGACCTTCACAAGAGGGGTTTGAAATCATGATGATCAAAAAAGCAGTTGTTATCGGTGGTGGCGCCATGGGGGGAGGCATTGCGCATCTCCTGTCCTCTGTGGGAATTGAGTGCTTCATCAAGGATATCGAACAGAAGTTTGTGGACAAGGCCCTGGACATGTCGCAGGGACTCTATGACAAGCAGGTCAAGAAGGGTAAGATCGACCAGAAGAAGGCACAGGCATGCCAGAACCTTCTTCAGGGATCCGTTGACTACGACAGGGACTTCCTCGGAGAGGCCGACCTCGTAATCGAAGCGGTTCCCGAAATCTTGAAACTCAAGCAGTCGATCTTCGAAGAACTGGAGACGCTCTGCAGTGAGAAGACTATCCTGGCGACGAATACTTCAACGCTGTCTCTGACGGGAATTGCTGAAAAGATCAAGAAGAAAGACCGCTTTGTCGGCCTGCACTTCTTCAATCCGGCCCACGTGATGAAACTCGTTGAGGTCATCTACGACGACAGCACCTCGAGGCAGACCATCGAGGCCATGATGCAGTTCTCCCTCCTGATCGACAAGGTCCCCATCAAGGTGAAAAACGGCCCGGGATTTGCCGTGAACAGGGTGCTCATCCCGTACATGAACGAAGCCGTGCTCGCTCTCATGGACGGTGAGGGATCCCTGGAGGAGATCGACAGCGCAATGGTGGAGTTCGGCATGCCCATGGGGCCCTTTGCCCTGTGGGACCTGGTCGGACTCGATGTGGGACTGCACGCCTCAAAGACGCTGGAGGAGGCTTACGGCGTTCGGACACCGATCCCGGAACTCCTCAAGACCCTCGAGCAGAAGAAATGTCTCGGTCAGAAGACAGGCAAAGGGTTCTACGACTATGCTTCAGGGACAAGAGCACCCTCTGACGAGGTGGAGAAGTTTCTGAAATCATGGTGGAAGAAGAACCCGGTGAACCCGGATTCGTTCTCCCCCGAGAGACTTCTGGCAGTGCAGATCAGGGAGGCGCTGTGTATCGTGGCTGAGGGTATCTCCTCTGCCCATGATACCGATACCGGGATGGTCTATGGGACAAACTTCCCCACCAAGATATCCTGGGGACCCCTCCACTATGCAGAACTGACCCTGGGCTGGGATGTGGTTGAAGAGATGATGTACTCCCTGGCGTACCAGTACGGCCCTGAGCGCTTCACCCCGCCTGCCGTGATATCCAGGCTTGCATCAGGGGAATCCGTGTTCGAGAACTGCACCTATGAGGTTGATGAATATGGGGTGGCAATGATGATGCTGGATAACCCACCCATGAACACCTTGAGCATCAAGACCCAGCAGGATATCACGAAAGCCATGCTGAAGGCCTCTGCAGACACGAGGGTCAGGGTCATTCTTCTCACGGGAAAGGGACGAGCATTCGTGGCAGGAGCGGACATCAGCGAAATCCAGGCTCTGAGGTCTCTCGACGATGCCGTGGAATTTGCGTACAAGGGTCACCGCATGAACGATACCATCGAGGAACTCGATAAGCCCGTCATTGCAGTGATCAACGGATTCTGTCTGGGCGGTGGGCTGGAAATCGCCCTGTCCTGTCACATGAGGATTGTCTCCGACCGAGCTCGTCTGGGGCTCCCGGAAATTACCCTGGGAATCATTCCCGGTTTTGCCGGAACCCAGAGACTTCCCCGTCTTGTGGGCAAGGCCAAGGCCCTGGAGCTCATTCTGAGTGGGATGCACATTACCCCCGCACAGGCCCTGGAGATGGGTCTCGTAAACCGGGTCGTCTCCCACGAGTCACTCATGGAAGAAGCGCAGAATCTGGCCCGATCCATAGCCTCCAAGGGCAGGCTCTCCGTCAAAGCAGCGATGGAGTCGACCTGTGCCGGTTTTGACCTGCCGTTCGAGGATGGGATAGCCCTCGAGGCTGAGCAGTTTGCCCGGGTTGCCATGTCCGCGGATGCCACTGAAGGGATCGATGCATTTCTGAGCAAGCGTAAGCCGAAATTTCAGGACATGTAGAGAAGGGGACTCAATGGTTTCTTTTGATCAATACAGAGATGCCCGAGAGTAAAATAAAAAAGAGAAAAAAACAGAGGAAGGAGGTTTAGAGTGAATACAGTTGTGTGCTTGAAGCAGGTACCTGATACCGAGACATTGATCAAGATCGCAGGTACAGGTATAGCAACAGACGGTATCAAGTGGGTTATTTCTCCTTACGATGAGTTTGCCGTGGAAGAGGCACTGAAGATGAAGGAGAAGATGAAGGCAGGCAATGTGACCATCGTATCGCTGGGGCCTGACAGGGCTATCGAGTCCATCAGAACAGCGCTTGCCATGGGCGCCGACACCGCCGTTCACGTCAACGATGCTGCCTACTATGAGAAGGCGGATCCTTTTGCCACGGCCGCAGCGTTGGCTGCAGCGGTGAAGGGTCTCGAGTATGACGCCGTGTTTCTCGGAAAACAGGCCATGGACGATGATTCCGGACAGGTTCCCGCAATGCTCGGCGAACTGCTCGGGATCCCGGTGGTGACCCAGGTAATCAAAATCGAGGTTGCCGATGACAAGAGCAAAGCATCGGTTACCCGCGAGGTCGAGGGTGGTCATGCGCTGCTGGATGTTTCGCTGCCGGCAGTGTTCTCGGCACAGAAGGGGCTCAATGAGCCAAGGTATGCATCCCTTCCCGGCATCATGAAGGCGAAGAAGAAGCCCGTTGATGTGAAGAAGGCGGCAGATCTTGGTGTATCGGACGGCCCGAAGACCGTTGTCAAGGAACTGTCGCTTCCCCCTGCACGCCAGGCTGGAAGGATTATCCAGGGTGACGATGCCAAGGCAAAGGCAGCGGCACTTGCAAAGGCCTTGCACGACGAGGTCAAGATCATCTAAAGGAGGAGGAAAGCGATGCCAGGAACTCTCATTTATGCAGAAGTACAGAAAGGAGAGATCAAGAAAGGATCTCTCGAAGTGTTGAGCAAGGCAAAGGAGTTTGGTGGTGACGTGAGCGCCTGCATTATCGGCAGCGGCGCTGAAGCGCTTGCCCCAGAGCTTGCTAAATATGGTGCGGACAAGATCTATGTGGTTGACGGACCAGAGTTCGAAAACTATGTGCCCGAAGCCTTTGTTCAGGCATTTGCACAGGTAGCTGAGCAGGTAAAACCCTCAGTGATCTTTGCGAGTGCGACAGCGCAGGGTAAGGACCTCATGCCGGCTGTTGCCGCCCGGTTGAAGGTCGGTGCCATCTCCGATTGCGTGGACCTCAAGAAGGAAGGCGACAAGATCATCGCAAAGCGCCCCATCTATGCAGGCAAGGCATATGCGATGGTTGAGGCCGTGGCAGAGCCACAGGTGATTTCCGTTCGACCCAATTCTTTCGCGGCATCCGAACAGGCCGGCGCTGGTGCAGTTGAGAAGGTCGCCGTGAATCTCGATGCATCGAAGATCAAGACCGTGGTGAAATCCATCGAGATCGCACAGAGCGACGAACCCGACCAGACCGAGGCCGAGATCATCGTGTCCGGTGGAAGGGGCATGAAAGGGCCCGAGAACTTCAAGATGCTCGAAGATCTCGCGAAGCTGCTAGGACCTACGGCAACGACCGGGGCATCCAGGGCAGCGGTTGATGCAGGCTGGAGAGAGCATGCATTCCAGGTCGGCCAGACGGGAAAGACCGTCAGCCCGAACCTCTACATTGCCGCGGGTATTTCAGGTGCTATTCAGCACATGGCCGGTATGGGCACCTCAAAGGTGATCGTGGCCATCAACAAGGATCCCGAAGCACCCATCTTCCAGAAGGCGGATTATGGTGTCGTGGATGACCTGTTCTCTGTGGTCCCGGCGCTGATTGAAGAGATTCAGAAGATCAAAGGATAAGAGAGACATGGGATGGGGCGTCAGCCCCATCCCGCGCAAGAGGCGAGAAACGATTTAGGGGGGGCTATGCACGGACCACAAGCTGAAATTTCGAGAGAAATTTTTTGGAACATAGTCGGACCTGGGTTCCCGGTGGAACAGGTGCTTCTCTACATTCTCGTAGTCGGAGCAATCCTGCTTTTCGTTCGGGGCCTGGTCAAGAGCGGATTCGTCACTCGACTCAAGGTTGCCTTTGAGGCAACGGGCAGCGATGTGGAGCGGGTCAATGATCCATGGTCACGATTGTGGTACACACTCGTTGACATCTTTGCCCACCGCAAGATCCTGAAGGAGCCGTACCAGGGAGCCTTCCATTTCTTTATCTTTTATGGGTTTCTTGCACTGCTGATCACCACCATCATCGTCTTTCTCCAGGCCGACGTCATCTGGCCCATCTGGCGTGTCTGGTTCATGAAGGACGGCTTCTATCTGGGCCTTTCCCTCTTTGCAGACATATTCGGGCTCCTAGCCATTATCGGCGTTCTCATGGCCTTGGCCAGGAGATACTTCTTCAAACCCAAGTGGCTCGATGAAAAGGGAGAAGACAATGTGATCCTGTGGTACATCCTGGCCATCCTCGTGACCGGCTTCATCATCGAGGCGCTGAGAATCCAGGCCACCGAGGTCAATCCCGCGAGCCCAATGAACCCATACATCTGGTTTTCCCCGGTCGGCCGCACCGTCGCGTTCATTTTTGCTGGCATGAGCGAGGTAGCCCTGAGAGACACCCATAAAGTTCTGTGGTGGGTTCATGTACTCGGGGCCCTGGGATTCATCATCTACATTGCATACTCCAAGTTGATCCATATTCTCATGACTCCCGTGAACATCTTCCTGAGGCCTGATACCGACCAGCCCCCCATCAGGACCATGCCTCCCGAGATGTTCGAAACCGCTGAAAGCTTTGGGATTCACAACGTGGAAGAGTTCTCCTGGAAGGATTTCCTCGACAATGAGGCATGCATGCGGTGCGGCAGGTGCGTTGAGGTCTGTCCGGCATTCAACACGGACAAACCCCTGCTGCCCAGGGACGTGATCCAGGACATCCGCAGCTATGTTAACCAGAAGGCGCAGATAGCCCTGGATCCAAATGGAACCTACCAGGTCTTGGCTGATGATCAGTATACCGGACCCGCTCTGATCGGCGATGGCATTTCGAAAGATACCATCTGGGCCTGCACGACCTGCATGGGGTGCGTGGATGCATGCCCGGCATACATCCTCCAGTTCCCCAAACTCATCGATCTCAGGCGCTACCTCGTCATGATGGAGTCCGACTTCCCGGCGGAGGTCCTGGATGTCTTCAAGGGGATGGAGAACAATTCCAACCCATGGGGCATCGGCGCACATACCAGGGCTGACTGGGCCAAGGGGCTCGATGTTCCCATCATGGCAGAGAAGGGTGAAGCTGAGTACCTCTTCTACGTCGGTTGTGCCGGAGCCTTCGATGATCTCAACAAGAAGGTTGCGATCTCCCTTGTAAAACTCTTCAAGCTGGCGGGACTTGACTTTGCCATCCTGGGAACCGAAGAGGGATGCTGTGGAGATTCCGCGAAGAAGATCGGCAACGAGTATCTCTACCAGGCTCTCGCCACGGCAAATATCGAGGTCTTCAAGTCATACAACGTGAAAAAGATCATTACCCTGTGTCCCCACGGGTACAATACCCTGAAGCACGATTACAAGGAGCTCGGGGGTAATTTCCAGGTCTTCCACTACACAGAGATTCTCGATACGCTCATCAAGAAAGGCAAGATTCAGCTCAAGCACCCCATCGAGAATCTGGGAACCATTACCCTGCATGATTCCTGTTACCTCGGTAGGTACAACAAGATCTACGATCAGCCGAGAACCCTTCTGAAGGCACTGAAATCAGGCTCCCTCGTCGAGATGGAGGATCACCATGCAAAGAGCTTCTGCTGTGGTGCCGGCGGAGGCAGAATGTGGATGGAGGAGACGCTCGGAACCAGGATCAATCAGAAGAGGACGCAAGAGGCTCTGGATGCAGGAGCAAAGACGGTATGCACCGCCTGTCCGTTCTGCTACACCATGATCTCGGATGGTATCAAGGAACTCGAACTGGAAGACAAGCTCCAGGCCATTGACATCGCACAGCTCGTTGTTCGCGCTGCGGGTCTCGATGATAAAATTCCCAAGGCCGCTGAGTCCGGGGAACCAAAACAAGAGGAGGCAACCGAATAGCATTTGTGTTGTTCTCAAAACCCATGAACCTATCGAAGAGGAGGCGGATCACGTCTCCTCTTTTTTTCTTGATCGAAAAGCGCAACCACCATACCATGGACGTATGAGGAGGATTCTGTGAGGATTGTTCTGATTCTGGATGACGCCTTTCCCTGGGACGATCTCCCCGCGGACCTCGAGCATCTCGGTCACGAGGTGAGGGTTCTGAAGATTGGGACATCCCCCACCCTCAGGGAGCGCGGAGCTCTTTCCCTGCTGTTCAGGGATGCCTGCAGCTACGACGTGATTCACAACCTCACGGGTGTCGCTGCACTCCTGTATGCTGGACTGACGCCCACACCCGTCGTAACAACGCTCTTCTCCCCGCCGGGTAAAGATGAGCGCGAGATCTGTGCCCAAGCACAATCGAACTGGTTTTTTCTCGATGCCGCCGGGGCTCTTCTGTCCCCCGGGCTCAATGGTATCGAGACGACCGAGCAGCTCAGGCACGCCTCGGCAGGGTTCTACGAAGCCGTCTATGAACAGGTGATCAAGGCCTGCGCGAAAAAAGAGAGGAGGCCGTGGGGGTTTTTTGAGGTGCTCGCTGATGATTCTTCGGGCCACAAAGTGAAACGCATAACCCTGTGGCCCGGGAAAAGGCTCAGCCTTCAATACCACACCAGGAGACAGGAACACTGGACCGTAGTCTCAGGAAAAGCTCGTGTGACCTTGAATCAGGAGATCTTTGATCTGATTGCCGCAGAGTCCATTGATATCGCCAGGGGGGCACACCACAGGATCGAGAACATCGGGAAAGATCTTGTCGTCATCATCGAGGTGCAGCTCGGTGAATACTTCGGAGAGGACGACATCGTGCGCATCGAGGACGATTTCGGAAGACAATGATCACGGAGAAGCACGCGCTCAGAAAACAGAGAGAACTGTTTTCCCTGCTGGTTGAATGTGCGGCCAGCATGGGGATCGAGATCATCGAGGACACCATCAATCGCAGGGGAGGTATCTGCCGGCTTGATGGTCGTCTGCTGGTGGTATACGATGCAAATTCAAGCTATCAGGAGCGGAACAGGCTTATCGTGAAAGCGCTGTCCCTGATCAATCCCGATTCCGTATACCTTCCCCCGAAGATACGGCAGATCATCGAGGATCAGAGAGGGCTCTCTCTCATAAAAAGTGGATGAGGAAGCTCGGGAATTCTAAATCCAGCACGCTATACAATGGAGAAGCTGTGAATTCGCTTCCTACCGGTTTTCCCGTATCTGGTAGAGCCTGAGTTCCCGCTGGGCATCGACGTTGTTCTTGTTGATCTCGTAGGCCTTCTGGAACACCTCTGGGGCCTTTTTCGACCCTTCTTTCTTGAGCACCCACCCCCAGATCACATACAATGTGTCGGATTGAGGAAATCGCTGGAGGCCGTCTCGGATCGAGGATTTGATCTCAAGGGGGCTTCCGATACCAGCATTCTGAAACCTCAGGAACATGGCCCGCGCATAGGATTCCATGAAGAGACGCTCCTCCGGTCTCATCTTTACGCAGAGCCTGAGCATGTCCAGGGCCTTCTGGTATTCCTTTGTCTTCAGGTGTTCCATCGCTTTCCCGTAGAGCAGCTCTGCCTGCAGTGTCTCGTCTATTCCAGATGGTTCGTCGGCTTGTTTGCCTTCGATCGTTTTCACCACGGTGTTGTAGGCTCGCTGGATTTCCATGAAGATATCGTTGGCCAGTCGTTTGACCTCCGGATCGTCAGCATAGGCGTAGGTATCTGGGTGATGCTCCTTGACGATTCGTATGTAGGCCCGCTTCAAGCCCCCTTCGGAGATTTTTCGATCGACGCCGAGGGTATCGAAGGGATCCTGGCCTTTGAGTTGTTTGAGCTTGCTGCGCAGGCCATCGATGAGGTTTTTGTGCTTGCTCTCCTGGAAACTTGCCACTCCGGTGCAGTACAGGGCAAGAAGGGCTCGGGCAGGGTCCTGACCCAGGAGGAGCAGTTCGGACACCGTGTACTCATACAGGCTCTCTGTATCGATTCCCAGGTCGGCAGGGATCTGCTCTGCCAGAATGTTCGGTCTGGATTCAGCGAAAGAAGACAGGGAGTCAATCACCAGGGAAAAGGGGACCAGATCCATGATGCCCTTCCTGATGAGCTGAAAGTAGTCATGCCTGCTGAGCTCAGGCTCTTTTGTTATGGAGGGTTTCTCTACCTGCTGGATGGTTCCGCTTTCCCAGGTGAAGAGGTCCAGAAACCGTGTTTCCATTTGTCGCCTGAGGGCCTGGGTTATCTGTTTCGGTTGGACCAGCCCCATCTCCAGGAGGATTATTCCCTGCTTGCTTCTTTCGCGGCGAGCCTGTGCGAGGGACTGTTCGTTCTCCTCCTTTCCGATGATCTCCAGGGCCACCAGGATATTCCCCAGGAGTTCTTCTGTTCGATTTGACTGGATGGCGCAGAGCAGACCCTCTTTGAAAATGAGCCCCTTTTTCACTTCGTCGTGGGAGAGAAAGAGTATGCCGCTGAATCGGGCATCGAGGATATCCTTGATCAGGAGCGGAAACGGCATGTGTTCAAGGGAGAATGTCTCTTCCATATGATGGGTTGTATCGGGAAATTACGGTGTGATCAATACCCTTTTCTGAAGGGTTTCCCGATTCCCTGGAATCTCGTTCGTGAATCGTGTTTGTTCATGAGATAACAGATCTCGGCCAAAAAGCGGAACACATCGTGCGTGTTGTAGATCCCTTTGATGAGAAACCGCGAGGAAGAGCTGTCTCTTGTCTCCTACAAATAAATCAGCGGTTGTCCTACAAGAACGGGAAGAGCATGGCAAAATGAAAAAAACATTCGAAAATTCATTCTGATAGACAGGGCACGACAGCCATTATGCAGATAATAACATATATAACAGTATTGTTATCAGGGGGTTAGAGTCATGCAGGCCCTTGACAAACCCTGGCTTGATGGTATTATTTATCAACGAGAAAGATGTGGCCTTTTAAAAGCGAGAATCAGCCTCAGGGAAGATGCATCAGGAGACGAGCAATCAGCAGGTGTCGGTCATCATGAATCACCCCATCCATCAATGGTAATCCGGGAAGGAGGAACCCGAATGGAAAAGGATGAAAAGAACCTAACGAAGTTATTGGACAAGGAAACATCGCGGCGCAGTTTCCTCAAAGGTGCCGGAACTGCAGCAGGGCTGGCAGTGACGGCTTCGGCGATCAGCGGTGGCAGGCCCTCGGTTGCGCATGCCCAGCAGCCCAAGCCCGTCATGAAATTCCTCTTTGCCGAGCGGCAGAATTGCACCGGATGCAGGGCCTGCGAGTATGCATGTTCCATGTTCCACACGGGACAGGTGCGGCCTTCGATGTCCCGCATCCATGTGTGGAAATACAAGGGGATCGTGGATGTCCCGGTGATCTGTCACCACTGTGATGACGCCCCCTGCATCGCGGCATGCCCAACGGATCCGCCGTCCATCCAGAAGGACCCGAAATCCAACGGCATCAAGCTCAACGAGAAGACCTGC
The DNA here is from genome assembly GCA_011046135.1 of Deltaproteobacteria bacterium. Taxonomy (GTDB): domain Bacteria; phylum Desulfobacterota; class Desulfomonilia; order UBA1062; family UBA1062; genus DSBG01. The sequence continues at coordinate 14,134 of DSBG01000155.1, read as the reverse complement.
CTGGGTGCGAAATGCATGAAGTGCCAGGAGGCCTGCCCGGCCGAGTTCGTCAGGCAGAATCCGGACACCGGTCAGCCGCTCATGTGCGACATGTGCGACGGAGATCCCGAGTGCGTCAAGGCCTGCGAGGCACAGGCGACCATGCCGCTGGCACCCTGCCTGGTTGCGGGAGTCAGCGGATTCGGCGTCAACATGGCATACCGCAAGGTCACCCCGGAACAGGCGGCGAAGGACCTCACCAGGTTGTTCTACTACCCGAACGCAGACGGGGGAAGGAGGTAGGCCATGGCAGCTCCCAAAGGTGGATATTTTGGCAGGATCCTGGAAATAGACTTGACGAACCAGAAATTCAAGGAACGCAAGGTCTCGGATGAAGAATACCGGAAGTACATCGGTGGCTGTGGCATGGGGGCCTATCTCCTGTACAACGCCCTCAAGAAGGGCCATGACCCCATGGCGGCCGACAGCCCCATCTATCTGGGCACCGGCCCTCTCAACGGCACCTACTGCGTTTCCACCAGGCTCAGCGTCGTGAACAAGAACCCCTACACCGGGCTCTTGAGTCATGCCGAGGTGGGTGGCCACTTCCCCAACGAGATCAAGTGGGCCGGCTGGGACGGCATCTACATCACGGGAAAGTCCAAGAATCCCGTGGTGCTCTACATCAACGACGACAAGGTGCGGTTCATCGATGCAGCCAAGATCTGGGGCAAGGACACCCTGGAGACCGAAGACATGGTCTATGCAGCCATCAAGGAACCCTATGCAAAGATCGCATGCATCGGCCCGGGCGGAGAAAATGAGGTCGGGTATGCCGCCTTGATGGTCGAACGTTCCCGGGCAGCCGCGAGAACAGGAACGGGCGCGCTCATGGGCAACAAGAAGCTCAAGGCCATCGCGGTGCGCGGCACCAAGGCAGTGCCTGCGGTTGACAACAAGAAGGCCTACGAGGCCATGGTGGCGGCCAAGACCCTCGCTGTTGAGAGAGAGGCGTGGCAGGGGATCAAGCGCTACGGTACTGCCGGGCTGCTGGAGCTCAAGCACTATGCCCACGGCTCGCTCATCACGCTGAACTTCCAGACCACCTGGTGGCCCTGGATTGACAACCTCGGGGGCGAGGAGGCGAACCGCACCTTCTGGAAGCGGCACACCGCCTGCCATCACTGCCCGGTGCACTGCATGAAGCTGGGTGTGATCCGCGGCGGCAAGTACGACGGACTCATTGCAGAAGGCCCTGAATATGAAACCGGCGGTCTCCTCGGCTCAAACCTTGGGCTCAAGGAGTTCGACGGCATGATGGCCGCCATCGAGATGGCGGACGCCATGGGACTGGACGCCATCAGTGCCGGCGGGGCGCTCGCCTTCACCATGGAGTGTATGCAGCGAGGCGTCCTGACCGCCCAGGATCTCGACGGCGTGGATCTCCAGTTCGGCAATGCCGACGCTGCGGTGGTCATGCTCAAGAAGATCGGCCACAAGGAAGGCAAGGCCGGCAAACTGCTCGCCCAGGGTGTCGCTAAGATGTCGAAAGAGATCGGTAAGGGGTCTGAGGCCTGGGCCGTTCACACGAAAGGCAAGGAGATTGCCGCCCACGATCCCCGGGGTGACAAGCCGAGGGGCTACAGCTATGCCATGGGTACCTGTGGCGGTGACCACCACGAAGGCAACACCCCTCAGGGACTTGCAACGTGGGCCATGATCAATTCGCTGACCATGTGTTCCTTTGTCGGCGGCTATCCCTGGGGCAAGGAAATCCCGAAGGTTTATACCGACATGCTCAACCCGTTGTGCGGGTGGAACATGACCGATGACGAGTTCTGGGCCACGGCCAAGCGGATCATGACGCTGGAGCGCTGCTTCCAGGTGCGCGAAGGTATCAGGAGCAAGGACGATGTGCTGCCCGTGCGGCTGACAACGGAGAAACTCCCCGAAGGACCCAAGGCCGGGGCCATCTGGACCGAGGAAGACACCAAGAAGATGCACGAGTCTACGTATGGCTACTTCGGTTGGGACAGCAACGGCATCCCCACGGATGCCACCCTGAAGGCCCTCGGGCTCGATTTTGCCATCAAGGACATGCAGGAGGCCAGGAAGGCCTGATGCACCCGATTCACCCGGAGGGGGGCGCCAGCCCCCCTCTGATCTACGACAAGTGTATGCCCTCATCACGTCCCTGTGATAGAGGGTATTGAGCTGAAACAGATCCCGGGCGAGGCACGTGAACAATGCAGTCGCGCAGAAACTTTCTCAAGATCCTGGTCAGTGGTGTCGCCTCGGGGGCAGTGTTCACCGCGTTCAAGGTGAGCGGAGCAACGGCGCTGCCCCGGCCCCCGGCCTCCCTGGTTGAAGAAGCGTTCCTGAAATACTGCACCAGGTGCTACCGGTGCATCGATATCTGTCCTGTCCAGGCCCTCTCCCCCGCCTCGATCTTCGATGGGATCATGAACCTGGGAACCCCGGTACTTGACTGGAGGAAGTGCATCCTGTGCATGGAATGCGTCAGGACCTGTCCCACCGGGGCGATCCAGAAAGTTCCCGAAGACGAGGTGGATATCGGCAATGCCGTGATCAACCGAGAGACGTGTCTTTCCTGGACAAACCAGGACAACTGCACGCTGTGTTTCAGGGCTTGCAAGTATGACGCCATAGAACTGATCGACGGCAAGAATCCCGTGGTGATCGAAGATCCGTGCACGGGGTGCGGAGCCTGTTACCGGCGCTGTCCCACAGACCCGAAATCCATTGTGGTGCACTACGAGAAGGTGAGACGGTACGAACCTACGCCGAGAGGGTTTACCGTGCGGCTCGAGGACAGGCTTGGTCCACCCCGCTTCCCGCCTGACCCGTTTTCCACCTGGTTCCAGAAACGTATCTCACAGCTTGCCAGGAGATACCGGATCATCGGTGACTGAGTGAGGCCGGTATGACAAAGGACAGCAAGGTTCAATTGCCGGTTCTTGTAGCAGGGGGGGGTGTTGCCGGCATCTCGGCCGCCCTCGATCTCGCCAGGGCCGGAAAGACCGTTCACCTCATCGAACGAAAGGCCAGCCTCGGGGGTCAGGTCGCATCCCTGGACAAGCTCTACCCCACGGACCACTGTGCCTTCTGTCCCCTGTGGACGGAAATCCGCAGCTGCGTGCTGCACAAAAACATCGTGCTCCACACCCTGACAGAGATACGCACTGTTGAAGAAATCGATGGTTCCCTTGAAGTGAGGCTCGCTCAGAGCCCCCGATACATCGATGCCTCGCGCTGTATCCTCTGCGGGCGCTGCGTCCCGAAGTGTCCGGTCAGCGCGATCTCCTCCGGACCCGAGCATGCCTATCCGCAGACCTATGTGATCGACCCTCAAGCCTGTACCCGCTGCGGGGACTGTGTCGATATCTGCCCCACCGCGGCCATCGATATAACGGGAGAACTGAGTCAGAGCACGATTCTGGCAGGAGAGATCATCTGGGCGACCGGGTTCCAGGATGTCGACATCTCCCCCCTGGAAGACTATGGATACGGAACCCACCCGAACATTCTCACCTCCCTCGAGTTCGAAGAGCTTACGGCAGAGTCCGGTGTGAACAAGGGGGCGATTCTCACCCGGAACGGGGCAAAGCCAAAACGCATCGCGTTCATCCAGTGTGCCGGTGCACGGGATTTGAGGCTCTTTCCCTACTGCTCGGCGGTGTGCTGCATGCATGCCCTCAAGCAGGCCCAGTGGGTCAAGCGCAGGAGCCCCGAGATCGAGTGCACCATCTTCTACACCGATCTGCGAGCCGAGGGCAGGCACTACTACACGTACTATCTCAGGGAGATCGGCTCGGGCGCCATCGAACTCCTCAGGTCGAGGCCCGGCCTCATCTATACCCTCCCCGACGGCAGCGGCATCGCGGTCACGTACGAAGACACCTCCACCCAGAAAAGGCTCATCAGGGTCTATGACATGGTGGTGCTCAACGGTGCCCTGAAACCGTCGCTCACCTCCGGTCAACCCGATCTTGCAGGGCTGACCGATGAGGAAGGACTGATGAAGGGGTCCTATTCCAGGATGTACCCCTGTGGTTTCTGCAGGGAGCCCATGGACGTGGAGGCTTCCGTGGTGCAGGCTTCTGCTGCTTCCCTGGAAGTCTTCCTCGGGGGGTCTTCCCATGGGAAATGACCGGTCCATACGGTGTTTCCTCTGCAGGTGCCACGGAGAGATCAGTCGTGTCATTGACCTCGACGAGGTGGCCAGGGCCCTCAAGAGCCATCCCGGAGTCAGATCCCTGGATGTGCGGAATTCCCTGTGCCTGGAAGAAGATATGGATGTGCTCGCCTCCCGTGTCGAAGATCCCGATGCAACGGGGCTTGTCCTGGGGGCATGTTCCCTGTATGCCCGCGGTGATCGAATCCGCACCGCTCTCGAGGAGAAAGGGATCTCACCGGACACCGTCGAGGTGGTTGACATCAGGGAAGGGTGTTCGTGGATTCACCACGGTCAGCCCCGAGAGGCCACCACCAAGGCCATCGACCTCCTCCGCATGGGGGTGGCACTGCAGCGGCACAGGGAGAACCCCGACGAGGTGATGGTGGACCCGGTCCGCGAGGTTTTCGTTCTCGGGGCGGGTCCTGCCGGCATCTCTGCTGCAGCATCCCTGGTCCGCCTGGGGGTTCGGGTTCACCTCCTCGACCGGGCGAAGTCACCGGGGGGCCTGTTGAACCTCGTCAAGCGCATCGCTCCCGAGGATGTGACCTCAGATGAGTACCTTTCGCAGAAACAGCAGACGATCTTTGCTTCTAACGGTGGTGTTTCCCATTACCCTGGAGCGAAACTGATCTCGGCCCACGGCTCTGCAGGGGATTTCACGATCTCGTTCTCGTCTGGGAAAACAGAGCATGCAATCAGGGTGGGGGCGGTTATCGTGGCCACCGGGGCAAAGATCCTCATGCCAGACGGTCTCTATCGGCATGGCAACCTTGAGGGGGTGCTCACCGGCATCGAGCTGGAGAGACGCTTCAAGGCCGGGCAGCTCGAGGGGAACAGGGTCGTGTTCATCCAGTGCGTCGGGGTGCGTGACAGGAAGCGACCCTACTGTTCAGCCATCTGCTGCATCGTGAGTCTCAAACAGGCATGCCAGGTGCTTGACGTAGATCCCCAGGCAGAGGTCTTCGTCCTCCACCGGGATATCATGTGTCCGGGAAGTGTTCTCGAGAAGTACTATCGCGATGCCATGGCCAGGGGAGTGCGGTTCCTCCGCTATGAGCAGGACAGACCGCCGGTCGTCCTCGGAGACGAGAACGTGGACTCGGTTGAGGTCTACGATGCCCTCACCTCCGAGATGCGCAGGATCAAGGCAGATCTCGTCGTGCTCTCCACCCCCCTGGCACCGCACGACGATGCCGGCAGGATCGCGGAGCTCTTCGGGCTGAACAGGGACGAGCACGGATTCTACGAGGTCAGGACCCTCATGCACCCCCTGGAGACGAAACGGGAGGGGGTCTTCGTGTGCGGGTCGGCCAGGTGGCCGGTCCTTGGACGCAGTGCCGTCCTCCAGGGTGAGGCTGCTGCCATGAAGGCCTATGAGCTTATCAGCAGGGGCACCCTTGCGGCTTCACGCCTGAGCACCTACCGGGAGCGGAAATTCTCCCTTGCCCGTGTAGACCATGAAGCATGCACGGGTTGCGGAAACTGTGTGGCCGTCTGCCCCTACGATGCCTGCTCCCTTGAAAAGAAAGAAGGTGCATTGAAGTCCACGGTGAACCTCATCCGCTGCAGCGGGTGCGGGAGTTGTGTTTCCGTCTGCCCCAACGGATCTATTCAGCTCCCGGGGCACAGTGCCATGGCAATAGGAGAGATGCTCAAGGCAGTATGTGAGCAAGGAAGCTGAGACATGACCGACAGGACTGAAGACAGCGGGAATATCCAAGTCGTTCTGGAAGGGGCAGGGCGGAAGATCGTGGTCTTCGCGTGCACCTGGTGTGCGCTGATCGGTGCCGATGGTGCGGGAAAGAAGAGGATATCGCTGCCCGCTACCTTCAGGGTCATCCCGGTGGAGTGCATCTCCCGCGTTGAAGCAGATGCCGTCATCCGTGCCTTTACTTCGGGAATCGATGGTGTTGCCGTCATGGGATGCCACCTGGGAGGCTGCCGGCACAACGGGGCGAATCTCCGGTCTGCACGGAAACTCGAGCTGCTCAAGCCACTGCTCGACACCGTGGGCATAGACTCCAGGAGACTCTTCACCAGTTACGGGACCGCACACGAGTATCACCAGTTTGCCCAGGCCATCGAATCGTTCTGCTCTCAGATCGGGGAGATGCCGCCGGTCTCCGCCTGGTCAAGATCGTTTGTCAGAGCGATGAGTGCGCGAGGAGAGAACGAATGAGCCTTCGAGAAGAGGTCCTCACCCGGGTGAAGGCGCTGCTCAAGGACCGTCGGGTCGACGGGGTTCTAGGCCTGAGCCTCTTCGAAAAAGAGCCCGTTCCCTGTCTTTTCGAGGATCCCTTTGACGTTGATGCCCTGGTCATCGAGCCCAAGTGGCTTCTCGCAAAACTCGCCATGAATATCCTGAAGACAGCACCTCAGGAATACCGGCTGGGCCTCGTCTGCCGGGGGTGTGACGATCGGGCGGTCACGGAACTGGCGAAGCGGAACCAGCTCGATCGTAACCGTCTGACCCTTCTGGGAATTCCCTGCACCGCGGAGCAGGCCAGGAAATGTCTGTGCAGCACTCCGTACCCCAGGGAGATCGTTGCGGGAGAGCGGGTCGAAGGGATGTATCCCATGAACGACGAACAGGCACAGCTGTTTCTTACCGGCAGCATGGAAGAAAGGATGAAACGCTGGGCCCGTGAACTCAACAGGTGCATCAAGTGCTACGGCTGCAGGAACGTGTGTCCCATCTGCGTGTGCATCCCCTGCAAGCTGGAGGATGATCTGTGGGTGAAGCGCGGTCACATCCCTGCCGACATGGTCTCCTACCACCTCATCAGGGCGTTCCACCTCTCGGACACGTGCGTATCCTGCGCCGGCTGTACGGACACCTGTCCGGTGAATATTCCCCTCATGCTCCTTCAGGTCTCCATGCGCGAGACGCTCAAGTCACAGTACGCCTACGAGCCCGGTCTCGATCCGGAGAGGGTCTCCCCTGTTCTGACAGAACAGGAAAAGGGTGAGGGCACCCTGTTTCAGGAGCCGGCATGGATTGATTCACTCAGGGGAGGATCATGAACCTGAACTTTATCAAGACCATCTGCCCTTACTGCGGGACCGGCTGCGGGATCATCCTCCAGGTGAAAGGCGGCAGGGCCGTCACTACCCTGGCTGATCGTTCCCATCCCGTGTCAAGGGGAGGGCTGTGTATCAAGGGGTGGACAGCCCACGAGTTTATCCATCACCCCGATCGGCTTACCAAGCCCCTTCTGAAGAAAAACGGGAAGTTCAAGGAACTATCATGGGACGAGGCCATCGGTCTTGCCGCCGACAGACTCAAAGAGACCGTGAAGGCCCACGGACCCGATGCCGTTGCAAGTCTCAGTTCCGCACGGTGCACCAATGAGGAGAACTACCTCTTCCAGAAGCTCATCAGGGCCGGACTTGGAACCAACAACGTGGATCACTGCGCCAGGCTCTGCCACGGACCCACTGCCGCTGCCATGGCCTATGCACTGGGCAGCGGCGCCATGACGAACTCCATCGCGGACTTTTCCGGGGCGGAGTGCATCCTCATCATCGGATCGAACGCAGCCGAGACACATCCCATCATCATGGGCGAGATCTACAAGGCTCGCGACAACGGAGCAGTCCTGGTCGTGGTCGATCCCAGGAGGACGGAAGTCGCCAACAACGCCGATATGCACCTCCAGATCAATTCCGGAACCGACATCCCGCTGATCGATGCCATGATGAAGCTGATCCTGGACGCTTCCCTTGAGAACAGGGAGTTCATTGCGAGCAGAACCGACGGGTTCACCGAGATGAAGGAGTACCTCTCCCAGCGTACCCTGGAAGAGCTCTCCCGCGAGTGCGGCATCCCGCTGGAGGACATCAGAAAGGTGGCTGAACTCTATGCGCGGGCCCGGGAGGCCTCCATCGTCTTTTGCATGGGCATCACCCAGCACGCCTGCGGCACCTCGAACGTCTACGCCATCTGCAACCTCGCCCTGCTCTGCGGCCACGTGGGCAAGCCCCACTCCGGCATCTGCCCGCTGAGAGGACAGAACAATGTCCAGGGGGCATGCGACGTGGGCGCCCTGCCCAATGTCTACCCCGGCTACCAGGCAGTTGCGGACGAGAAAAACCATGCGAAGTTTGCACAGGCCTGGGGCAGGGACCTCTCGAGAAAACCAGGGCTCACCGTCACCGAGATCTTTGCCGCCGCCGGCACCACGGTCCGTACGCTGTACACCATGGGTGAAAACCCCCTGCTGAGCGATCCCAACCAGGGCCACCTCATGGAGATGATCCCGAAGCTCGATTTCTTCATCGCGCAGGACCTCTTCATGACCGAGACCGCCCGCTATGCAGACCTGGTGCTGCCCGCTGCATGCTATGCAGAGAAGACAGGCACCTTCACCAACACCGAGCGGCGGATCCAGCTCCTGCGCAAGGCCGTGGACCCCCCGGGAGAGGCAAAGGACGATTTTTCCATCCTGTGTCTGCTCTTGAAGGCCTTCGGGCTGAAGGGCGACTACGCAGACCCCTCCGAGGTCATGGACGAGATCGCGGCGCTGACCCCCATCATGGCAGGGGTCCATTTTGACAGGCTCGGTACCCACGGGCTCCAGTGGCCTGTGCCCAGCGACGACCACCCAGGCACCCGCTACCTCCACAAGGACACCTTCACCCGGGGCAAAGGGCTCTTCGTGGTGCCGAAATACACCCCTCCCAAGGAGATGCCTGACGAGAACTACCCGTTCGTGCTCAATACCGGCCGGATGTTTTCCCACTACCACACGGGCACCATGACCAGGCGTTCACCCTTCCTCGACCGCGAAGTGGACAAGCCCTTTGTGGAGATACACCCTGCCGATGCCGCACGGCTCGGTATTGTGGAGGGTGGTGGTGTAACGGTGACCACCCGCAGGGGGAGCATCGAGACCTTTGCCCGGATAACCACCAGGGTGATGGAAGGGTCGCTCTTTGCCCCGTTCCACTTCAGCGAGGCCCCGGCCAATGCCCTGACCATTGAAGAGCTCGATCCGGACTCCAAGATGCCCGAACTCAAGGTCTGCGCCGCCAGGCTGGAGAAAGGTTGACATGAGCAGGAGAGACGATATCCGATCAGTCATGGTCGCATCACGGGCGTTTGCCTGCGTGGAGTGCGGGCGCTGCGTGGCGGTCTGCCCCATGGCCGAGATGTACCCGAATTTCTCCATCGAAATGTCGCCCCGCGGGGTGATCAAGAAGGTACTCATGGACGCTGATATCCTCTCTGATGAACATCTCTGGTACTGCACGGAGTGCAATGCAGGTACGGATGTGTGTCCCGCCGGTGTCAGCGATCGGGATCTGATCAGGGGGCTCAGGCACCTGGCCATTGTAAGCGGGAAGGTACAGGAGGTCCGCACCTGTCAGGGGTGTGGCGAACAGTATGTTCCGGTTCATGTGATGGAGTTCATCTCCGAAAGACTCAAAGAGGAGCCGACGGAGTTCCTGAACATGTGCCCCGCATGCAGGAGAAAAGTCTACCTCATGCGTAATGCCTAGACAAGAGAGCGCAAGGATGCAGGAACAAACCACCCAAGCGAGGAAGTTCATCGGTATCGAGGAGTTGCGGCCCCTACCGGAAAAACCCAGGCTCCCCAGGCGGCCTCCCGTGATCGTGTTCGATCCGGCCAGGTGTACGGGGTGCTCCACCTGCGAGATGGTCTGCTCACAGCGCAATGTGGATAAGGTGGCTCCTGTGTCCTCGAGCGTAAAGGTGGTACACTCGGAGGAACAGGGAAAGAATTTTGCAATCCTGTGCCTGCACTGCAGGGAGCCCCTGTGCATGGAGGCCTGTCCGGTTCGTGCCATCGACAAGGACGAGGCCGGGATTGTGCGTATCAGGCGTGTGTTCTGCGTGGAGTGCGGCATCTGCACCCTGGCGTGCCCCGAGGCCGCCCCGCTGCAGGAGCCCTTCACCGGAAGGATGAGGAAGTGCGACCTGTGTGACGGGGACCCCCTGTGCGCCAAGCACTGTCCTGAAGACGCCCTGCACTTCTACCGGGGAAAGGCGCTCGGCTGGATCAGGCTCCTGCGCTGGCCTGTCCAGCTGGTGAGCTTTCTCCTGCTCGTGGTGGTTCTGGTGGGCACCTTCTGCTCGTTCACGGCCGGCATCGTGAGCCTGCCCTGTCCCACGGGTACGCTCCAGAACATCGCCTCCACCCAGACGCTGGTCCTGGTGACTCTTGCCTCCGCCCTCGTGCTCATCGGCATCACCATCCTCTTCGGCAGGGTGTTCTGCGGCTGGGTGTGCCCCTTCGGCTTCTTCCTCGACCTGGTGGGCAGCGTGGTGCCCAAGTTCGGGCTCCCCAAGTTCCTCAAGAGCAGGATGATCAAGTACGGGATCCTGGCAGGAGCGGTGGGCGGTGCCGCAGGGCTCGGGTTCCAGCCCTTCTGCACAGTGTGCCCCATCGGCAGTATCTGCAGGTCCTACGGTCCGGGCGGCGTGATCAAGGGGGCCGAACTCGCCATCGTTCCCGTCATCGCAGGGCTCGAACTCGGGGTGAGGCGGTCGTGGTGCCGCTCCTTCTGCCCGGTGGGTGCGGTGCTTGCCCTTGCGGCAAAGATCGGAATCATCAAGATCGTCATCGGAGCGCACCAGTGCAAGAAGTTTTCGTGCATGCAGTGCGCCGATACCTGCCCCATGGGCATCATCGACCGGGAGGCCCTGCGGGAGGGGATCGCACCAAAAATCCCCATGGATGAGTGCATCATGTGTCTGCGCTGCGTGGACACGTGCCCCTACCAGTCCGCGAAGATCCGCTTCCGCTGGCAGAAGACCATCCCGGGCGAGGTGAAGGCATGGACGTATTCCTGAAATCCTTCTATAACAACAGGGTCGCCCACGTTGACCTGAACACCTCGCGGGTGGAGTTCATGCCTGTGCCACCCGGCATGCTCTCCGAGGCAATCGGTGGGGCAGGGGTCACGAGACTGCTGCACGAGCACTTTGCAGGCCAGGACCCGATCGTGCTGGGATGCGGCCCGCTCACGGGAAGCTTCGCGCCTGCCTCGTGTCTCATGGTCGCCACCTTCTCGCCGGACACGAAGACTCTCATCCACGTCCCCTTCCTGGTCAATTCCGGTCCCCAGCTGAAGTTCTCTGGTTTCGACTTCCTCGTCATCACCGGGCAGTCTCCAGAACCGGTCATGCTCGAAGTCATGAATGACGCAGTCAAGATCTCCGGGGCCGGGATGCTCGAGGGAGAGATCTCCCGGAGGGAACGGACGCTCATGTCACGGGGGAGGTTCTGCCCCGAGGCGATCCTCCTGACCGGCGAGGCTGCCCGGAACGGCGTCGGTTCTGCTGTGCTGTCCCTGGGCCAATGGGGAAGCCTGGATAAAGAGGGGCTGGGCTCGTACGCCGAGAAAAAGAACATCAGGGCCATCACCCTGCTCGCTTCAGGGGGCATCGCCTTTCCCGGAGAGAACCTCGAGCAGGGTTCCATCCTCATGAAGGAACTCCGGGCGCGGTACAAGAAACGGCAGTACGTGGTGCAGGACTTCATGGCAGGCGGCCAGGCGCACAGGAAACTCATCAGAAAGCACTTCAGGAAGTCGCATGCCTGCTTCCACTGCCCCCTGGCATGCATCAGCTACCTCGAGTTCACCTCCAGAAACGGGGGGAAGAAGAGAACGGGCGGCGTGTTTCTCATGGATCACGAGGGGTTTGCCGCCCTCGCAGCCCTGCGCCCGCTCGATGCCTGCACACTCATGCACGCCTGCATCGAACAGGGGCTGGATCCCTTGCGGGCGGCGTCCCTGATCGGGGCCGAGGCGCCCACTGAAGATGCTCTGAAAACGATCAGGGAGGGTCTCCCCGGGTCCCGATCCACGGGAACAGGTCCTGCTCCGGGCAGCGACGTCGTGCCCGACGAGGTTTTTATGGCGTTCGGGACAGGCATCCCCCGCATACGGCCCCAGGCTCCGGATGCATCCTGGCAGTCGCGGGTCGGCCTCGCCATGATTCTCGGTATCTGCCCGATTCTGCTCCTTACCTATCCGGACCTCTCCCCGGATCACCTGCTCTCCTTCATCTCCCCCGATGCAGGCTTCAGGGACGACCTTCACCAGAGGATACGATCAGCCCTTAACTCCATAGCACCATAAGAGTAGTTGTGTTCTGCAGTGGCTTTTTCTTTGGAAGTCATTACTTAAAAAGAAATGCAGGGATAACTGTTGCCGGGGCAGCGAGAGGGAACACGTCCCGTGGGAGATGATTCTCCGACACCAGCCCCGAACGATTCCCTCCCGGTGCTCTCAATCAAAATGTCGCTACACCATGAATGGTAAGTGACCGTGACTGGACAGGAGGTAAACCATGAGCCAGGGGATTCCCAAAGGCGCTTTTCCCTACAAGGGTGGATTCCGCTTTGCCGTGTGGGCTCCCCATGCCGACGAGGTGTCTGTCGTCGGGACCTTCAACGATTGGGATGCAGCTGCGCACCCGATGACAAGGGGTGGAGAAGGAGTGTGGAAGGTCGAGATCCCGGGTGTACAGACCGGTGACGAGTACCGCTACAGGATCGTGACCTCAGGTATGGAGTATCTCCGCATCGACCCGTATGCCCGCCGGGTGACCAGCTCCGTTGGGAACGCCATCATCAGGGTCCCGCGTGAGAAGGACACGACTCAGCAGTTCACGTCTGTCCACCGCAACGAACTGATCATATACGAGCTTCACATCGGGACGTTCGGCAAGGAACTGGGGGAGTCCGGCCCCGGGACCCTGGAAGGAGCCACGGGTCACCTTGCCTATCTCCGTGACCTGGGGATCACTGCCGTGGAGATCATGCCGCTCGCTGAGTTCGCCGGAGGGTATTCCTGGGGGTACAATCCGTCCCACATCTTTGCCGTGGAGAGCGACTATGGAAGACCGCGTGCCTTCAGGGAGTTCGTGAATGAGGCGCACAGGCACGGGATTGCCGTGATCGTGGACGTCGTCTACAACCACTTCGGGCCGAGCGACCTTGACCTGTGGCAGTTCGACGGCTGGAGCGAGAACGACAAGGGGGGCATCTACTTCTATAACGACTGGCGTGCGCAGACGCCCTGGGGAGAGACCCGGCCTGATTACGGCCGAAGGGAGGTCCGTGAATACATCAGGGACAACGCCCTGATGTGGATCGAGGAGTTCGACGTGGACGGGCTCCGCTGGGACATGACCGCCTTCATCCGCACTGTGCACGGACGGGACAACGATCCGGAGGGCGACCTGCCCGACGGATGGAACCTCATGCAGTGGGTTAACTCGGAGATCAGAAGGGTCAAGCCCGGAGCCGTCACCATTGCCGAGGACCTTCAGAACAACCCCCATCTGACGAAGAAGCAGGAGGACGGCGGGGCCGGGTTCGATGCCCAGTGGGCCGCGCCTTTTGTCCACACGGTTCGATTGGCGCTCACCGCGGCAGAAGACTCGGCTCGTGACATGGACGCCCTCCGTGACGCAATCCTGCATCGCTACGATCTCGACGCCTTTGAGCGGGTGGTCTACACGGAATCCCACGATGAAGTGGCCAACGGCAAGGCGCGCGTGCCCGAGGAAGTCGACCCTGGGAAGGCTTCGTCCTGGGCTGCAAAAAAGAAGTCAGCACTGGGTGCCGTGCTCGTGTTCACCGCGCCGGGCGTCCCGATGCTCTTCCAGGGTCAGGAATTTCTCGAGGACGACTGGTTCCACGATCAGGACCCTCTCGACTGGACGAAAAAGGACCGCTACGCGGGAATTCTGCAGCTCTACAAGGATCTGATCGCCCTTCGCCGGAATCGGGATAATCTGACAAAGGGACTTTCCGGACAGGATGTTGACGTGTATCATGTGGATCGTGAGAAGAATGTTATTGCCTATCATCGGTGGGAGTCGGGCGGGCCGGGTGACAGCGTGGTGGTCGTGGCGAATTTCTCCGCTCACCCTTCTGAGCGCTATACGATCGGCCTGCCCGCAGCCGGTGAATGGTTCGT
>DSBG01000023.1 GCA_011046135.1 Deltaproteobacteria bacterium | reverse complement strand
GCTCTTGACCGCCAGGGACATCACCGAGACCAAGCTCAAAGAGATCTCCATGCAGGAAGAGGCAGCCTACCTCAGGAGAGAGAACGTTACCCTGCGTTCTTCCATCAAGGACAGGTACCGGTTCGGAAGCCTCATCGGCAAGAGCGCCGCCATGCAGGAAGTCTATGAGCTGATCCTGAATTCCGCGGCAACCAGTGCCAATGTGATCATCTACGGGGAATCGGGAACCGGCAAGGAACTCGTGGCAAAGGCCATTCACGATCTGAGCAGTCGTGTGCAGAAACCCTTCATCCCGGTAAACTGTGCAGCCATTCCCGACACCCTCATGGAGAGTGAATTCTTCGGGTACAAGAAAGGTGCGTTCACCGGGGCGCACTCGGACAAGAGCGGATACCTCGACATGGCGGACGGAGGCACGCTGTTTCTCGACGAGGTGGGTGAGCTGGGAATCAACATCCAGGCAAAGCTCCTGCGTTCCATAGAAGGTGGGGGATATTCTCCGGTGGGAGGCTCCGTGTCGAGATACTCTGATTTCCGTATCATTGCGGCCACAAACAAGAACCTTCTGGAGATGTCGAAAAAGGGACTCATCCGTGAGGACTTCTTCTACCGCATTCATATCATCCCGATTCACCTTCCTGCCCTGCGTCATCGCAAAGACGACATCCCCCTCCTGGTGGAGCATTTTCTCCGTCTCTATTCTCCGGGCAAACGGATCCCAGATGTCTCTGGGCATGTCCTGGAGGCACTTCACAGCTACGACTGGCCGGGCAACGTCAGGGAACTGCAGAACGTTATTCAGCGATACCTCACGGTCAAGCGCATCGATTTTCTCAAGACCGCTTCTCCGGAAAGCAGAGAGTTTTACAAGGTAACCGAGGTGAAAACTCGCTCGGGAAAGAAAGCCTCCCCCCTGCACGACTACACGGACAGTATCGAGAAGTCCGTGATCGAAGACGCGCTGGCCAAGTACCGGTGGAACAAGAGCAAGGCAGCGGAAGACCTCATGATCTCGCGAAAGACCCTGACCAGGAAGATGAAGAAGTTTGGTCTTGTCTGACCCGATCAGGGCAACATTGTCCCACAATCTCATGACATTGTAAAAAGAAACAATATTTTAAAGAGTTAAGATCAAAAGCGTGATGCTCGACAGGGAAGGGGAGGACAAACCCGCCCATCATCCCCTGGCCGATTTCCGGAAACTCCTGACTAATCCTTCATAAAAACAAGTCTCTGGATATCATCTGTATCCCTGGCACTATCTTTGCTCTCTTTGCTGCAGTTGCTCTGTGATGCAGAGTAATGAGAGTCCACTACTGATTGTTATATGGTGTGCAGTGCAGAGAGACAGACACGTTGTGAGGTTCTTTCATGAAGCACATGACCAGGACGGGGGGAAAACCATGAGTCAGGGAGGGAAAATCCGGGTCTTGATCGCAAAACCCGGGCTTGACGGACACGAGCGCGGTGCCCGGGTCGTTGCGTACGGACTCAGAGATGCCGGGTTCGAGGTCATCTACACAGGGCTCAGGCAGACCCCTGAGCAGATCGTGACAGCGGCAATTCAGGAGGATGTCCAGGTCATCGGCCTTTCGATTCTTTCGGGTGCACACCTGCTGCTGACGCGCAAGGTCATCGACGGCCTCCGTGCCCGCGATGCCCGGGACATCATGGTTCTCGTGGGAGGGATCATTCCCGAGGCCGATATCCCGGGCATGCTGGAGATGGGAGTCGCACGTGTCTTCACAGCCGGGACGCCCATCGGAGACATCGCAGCATTCATCACGGAACAGCTCAGAGATGCCGGGGAGACTCTCCAGGCAGAGCAAACTGAATGAGAGGGGGATCCCATGGCTGATACCAAAAAGAAAATCCGGGAAGCCCTCACGAACTGGGAAGAGAATGTCCTGAAGCCTCGAGTGAAGCGGTTCAATCTCCCGGAGAGCCCCACCAGGTTCTACACCCCGCTGTCGGTGAAGAAGGATGATTTCCTCGGGAAGGTAGGGTTTCCCGGTCAATTTCCCTTTACTGCGGGAAACAGCCCCTTTGATTTCTGGAGGGCCTATGCCAGGGATGCCGCCCTCATGGGGTTTCGGCCTGACTGGGGTGGTGCCGGCAAGGTGGGGAAGTACGGGGGATTCGGTACCGCTTCCGACTACCGCGACTACCTCCTCAGGATGCACGCCATGGGACGCACGGGCGGGCCGAACATCGCCTTTGACCTGGTGACCCAGTGCGGGTACGATTCCGACAGCCCGTACGCCGAGGGCGAGGTCGGTCGTGTCGGCGTGGCCATCGACTCGTTCAGAGATTTCCAGATCATCTACGAAGCCTATACCGGGGAAAACGACATCGACAGGGTGCCGTCCAACTACACCATCAATGCACCTGCAGCCGTCATCATCGCTATGTATGCGGTCCTCGCGAAGAAACGGGGCATCCCCCTGGAAAAGCTCGAAGGAACACCCCAGAACGACATTCTCAAGGAGTTCATCGCCCGCGGAACCTACATTTTCCCTCCCAGACAGTCCATGAGGCTCTTCCGGGACACCTGTGTCTTCTGCACAAAATACCTGCCCAGGCTCAATATCAACAGCATCGGGGGATACCACATCAGGGAGGCGGGGGCCACCCGTATTCAGGACCTCGCGTTCTCCATGGCAAACGGCATCGCCTACATCGAGGCCGGCCTGGAAGGGGGACTGGACATAGATTCATTTGCACCGAAGTTCACCTTCAATGCCTTTGGCGGAAGCATGGAGATCTATCACGAAATCGCCCTTCAGCGGGCGGCCAGGAGGATGTGGGCCACCATCATGAAAGAGCGGTTCAAGGCCCGCGACCCCAGGAGCATGCTGATCCGGCAGCCCATCACGGCACACATCGGGTGTTCCAGCACCACGCTGCAGCGGCCGCTCAACAACCTCGCCAGGGCCGTTGTCGGGGGGATGGCCGCCGGCATGTCCGGTGCCATTCCCGGAGCATTCCCTCCCTTTGACGAACCCCTGGGACTCGGCCACTCCCTGGAGGCGGTCCAGCTCCAGCTCGACGCGACGAGAATCATGCTCTACGAGGCAAAGGTCACCGATGTCAACGACCCCTGGGCTGGATCCTATTTCATGGAATCCCTCACGGACGAGACCGAGGAAGCGGCCCGCAGGGAACTGGACGTGATCGAACGCATGGGGGGTGCCGTGGCTGCCATTGAGAACGGGTACATGCCCAAGGCGGTTGCCAGGAGTGCCTACGAGCGGCAGAAGAAGATCGAGAGCCAGGAGGAGTTCATCGTCGGGGTGAACTGCTTCACCGGTGAAAACGAGATCGAGGTGTCCATCAACCGGGTCTTCGAGTCCACCTATGACCCGGAGCTCATGAAAACCGCGGAAGATCGGCAGAAGGCCAGCCTTGCCGCGTTGAAGCGGGAGAGGAACAGCACGGCGGTGAAGAGCAGTCTCGACCAGCTCAGGACAGATGCCGGGAACGAGCAGCTCAATCTCATGCCCTCGATCTGCGCGTGCGTGGAGGGCGAAGCGACCCTCCAGGAGATCTGCGATGTGCTCAGGGACGAATTCGGGGAAGCACAGCCCATCAAGCTCTAAGGAGAGGATGTGAAGCGGAAACTGGATGATTCCTGGGAGAGACTGATCGAGGCTATGAAGGCAGGCAGCGAGCGTGCCCTGGCGAGGTTGATCACCCGTGTGGAGAATCGTGACGACGGATGGAAGGATGCCATGAAGACGCTCTATCCCCAGACCGGCAGGGCACGTGTGTTCGGTATAACCGGCTCTCCCGGGGCAGGGAAGAGTACGCTCACCAATGAGATCGCCCTTCGGTTTACCAAGCAGGGATGTTCCATCGGGATTATCGCCGTGGACCCGTCCAGTCCCTTCACAGGCGGTGCGCTCCTTGGCGACAGACTCAGGATGCGCGACATAGCCACCCACGAGGGGATCTTCATCAGGTCCATGGCGACCAGAGGAGTTCTCGGGGGTCTCTGCCAGGCCGCCCGTGAGGTCATCAGGATCCTCGATGCCTCGGGCAGAGACATTGTCATCATCGAGACCGTGGGTGTCGGCCAGGATGAGATCGAGGTGGTCAGGGCGGCAGACATCGTGGCGCTGGTGTGCTGTCCCGGCCAGGGTGATGGAATCCAGGCCATCAAGGCGGGGGTGATGGAGATCGCTGACCTCTACGTCGTGAACAAGGCTGATCGCGACGGGGCGGATATCCTGACCTCGGAGATAAGTGCCATGCTCTCCCTTTCCTCGAGGCCTGACGAGGCAATCCCTCCGGTGCTCAAGACCTCTGCTCTGTCCAGGCAGGGGCTCGACGAACTGGTGGCCTGTCTCTCTGAATTCAGGGACAAGCCCCCTGCTTTGAAGAGGCCCATACGGGAACTGGTGAAGGAGGAGATCTTCTGCCTCATGGAGGGAGAACTCCGTCGCATGATCGAACACGGCATGAGTGCGAACGGCTCCCTCGATGGGACGATCGAAGAGATTCTCACCGGAAAACTGGACCCCTACACCGTGGTTGAATCACTGCTGCAGCGCTACCGGCTCCTCGACGAGGAGGCGAACAAAAAAGGAGACGCGTCATGACAGAGAAGACCCCGGGATTCACGGCACGGATCGCTGCCTTTATCGCGGGCACGGATGCATCGAGCATCCCCTCGTGGGCCTACGATCATGCCAGGGTCGCATTCATGGACTGGCTTGGCGTAACCTTTGCCGGCAAGGATGACCCCCTGGTTCACAAGCTCATCGACTATGCCGACCTCATGGGTGGCAGAGAGCAGGCCACCATCATCGGCCACGGCATGAAAAAAGATGTGGGAAGCGCGGCGTTGATCAACGGGAGCGCCTCCCACGCCCTCGATTACGATGATACCCTCGTGTCTTTTCTCGGTCACCCTTCTGTCACCCTCTTTCCGTCACTGCTGGCGCTGAGCGAATGGAAGAATTTCGGGGGGAGCGACCTGCTCACCGCCTATCTCATCGGGCTCCAGGCCGGGGGAACCATCGGAGCCTGTGCGAGCCTCGATCACTACATGGCAGGGTGGCATGCAACGTCGACCCTTGGATACCTGGCCTCTGCAGCAGGCTGTGCCAGGCTTCTCGGGCTGGATGAGCAGCAGACGCGGTACGCCTTGGGGATCGCAGGGACCCAGTCATCCGGGCTGAAGCGAGTGTTTGGAACCATGTGCAAGCCGTTCCACGCCGGCCGGTCCTCTCAGGCGGGTCTCATGTCTGCGCTTCTGGCAGGCCAGGGATTCACGAGCGCCGAAGATATCCTGGAAGGTCCCCAGGGGTTCTTCGAGGCCCTCAAGGGAAACGTCAACGAGGACATCGTGGGCCTCCTCGGGCTCGGATGGGATGTGGTGAACCTCTCCCAGAAGTATCACGCATCCTGTCATGCCACCCACTCACCCATGGAGGCGACCCTGGCCCTCGTTCAGGAGCACGATAGTGAGATTTCCCGGATCAGGTCCATCACGGTGCATTCCTCACGCCTCGCCCTCGATGCCGCGGGGAAGGACAAACCGAGAACCGGGCTGGAAGGCAAGTTCAGCATTCCCTACTGCGTGGCAAACGTACTCCTGCGGGGTGAAACCGGGATGCAGGCCTTCACCGACGAGAAGGTTTCGGACCCTGAAGTACAGGGTCTCATGAAAAAGATCCACGCCATTCACGACCCCGAGATGAAGGCGCTGGAGGCCACCGTTGAAATCGAAACAACAGATGGTGAAACCTACCAGGGGTTTTCCGACATCCTCCAGCAGATACCACCCCTGGAGATCAAGAGGCAGCGGGTGCGGAGCAAGTTCGCGGATCTGTGCGAGCCGGTCATCGGCAGGGAGAAAACGCAGTCTCTGGCCGAGAGGATCGAATGCCTGGATGAGGTGTTATCGCTGAAGGAACTCACAGAAGGATATCTGAACTGAACGGGAGAGTCGAGAGGTGCACAGGGGAACGGCCCGGTCTCGGGAGGGAAGATGAAAGCTCCGGTTCTGATAACAGAGATTCAGCGATTTTCGGTCAATGACGGTCCCGGATTTCGGACGAACGTCTACCTCAAGGGGTGTCCACTGAGGTGTGCCTGGTGTCATAACCCGGAAACGATCTCTCCCAGAGCTGAGCTGTTCTGGAAAAAGCGGTTGTGCACTCAGTGTGGTGCGTGCATGGATGCCTGTCCGCAGGATGCCATCAACCCCCCCATACCCCCGGAGATCGCACGGCAGGAAGACTCCACCTACCACAAGATCATCCGCGAGAAGTGCAACGGATGCATGGAGTGTGTGAAGGTCTGTTCATACGACGCGCTCCAGGTAACGGGTCGCGCCATGAGCATCGAAGAAATCCTGGATGAAGTTGAGCGCGACAGACCCTTCTACGACAATTCGGGAGGAGGGCTTACGCTCAGCGGCGGGGAACCGACCGCTCATCCGGAATTTGCCTGTTCACTGCTCGATGGGGCACGCGCACGAGGCCTCCACACGTGCATCGACACGAACGGATACTGTGAATTCGAGGTGCTCAGAGAGATGTCTCGTGCAGCAGACGTCGTCCTGTTCGACCTCAAGCACCTGGACTCCCGCAGGCACCGGGAGGAGACGGGCGTTGAAAACAAGCGGATCCTGGAAAACCTCACGAACTTGAGCAGGATTCACCACGACATCTGGATACGGATACCGGTTGTGCCGGGCTTTAACGAAGACCTCGAGTTTCATCGGGATGCGGCCGCATTCATCTCGTCCCTCGGCGGATCCATCAGGAGGGTCGACCTGCTGCCCTATCACAACTGGTGCCAGGACAAGTACGGGTGGCTCGGAATCGACTGGGTCTACCGGGAGATCGAGGCGCTCGATCCCTCCATCCTGGAGATTCACGCTGATTTCTACAGAGAAAAAGGTCTCAGGGTGACCATCGGAGGATCGGGATTCGAAGAGACAGGCACAGCGCTCAGGCTCTGAGACGTGCTCAGGGCCCGGACTGTGATGAATATATGCAGAGAGTCCAGGAAATGCACCACAGACTGAACACAGGAGAGAACGGGATGGTTGATACGTTCACAACGGAGGTATCCGGGCAGGCGGGTTCTCGATCCTTTCACCCGGGGTATCATGTTGTGAGAGAACAGGAGACATTTCTGTAACGAAAGGAGGTGAACAGGATGCCCACGTGCAAGGAGTGCAAAAGATTCTTTCCCTTGGAAGAAGATCCCGGCAAGGGGGATTGTGTACAGAGGGTGATCGATCCCCGGCAGGCATATTACCAGGCAAAACCAGTGTCAGCGGACAAGGATGCTGTGAAATGTCCCTCGTTTGAGAAAAAATGAATCCATACCCTGGAACGTGACGGAAAAAATCAGGAATAAGGGGAGCATACTATGGCAGTCAGAGCAGAAACTCTCAAAGAACTTGAAGAGAAACAGGAGTGGTGGTGGGCCGCAGAGAAAAAACGATCGAGCCGGCTCGACTACCTCAGGAAAGCCATGTGGAAGAAGGGGGCTATCGGGGGTCTGTATCCCGCTGGACTCTACATCGATCTTGAACGCCCCGTGCTGCAGACTGAAAAGGCAAGGGAGCTGGAATTTTCACCCGATCCCTACGTCATCAAGTTTGCCAAGATTCTCGCGCATGTGCTCGACAACAAGACGATCTTCATCACGGATCACAGCCAGCTCGTTGGATACCTGGGAAGTCAACCCCACACGATAACCTGGGACCCGACCCTGGCAGCGCTTCTGAATCATGAGGTTGTCAATGACCCGACATCCATTCCGGAGCCCATGGACGAGAGCCTTAAAACAATCACGGACGTGGCGAATTACTGGGCTGGCAAGTCGGATCTGGACAAGATCCTGCCCCACATGGATCTCGACGATGCCATGAAGGTTCTCTCCGGCGCCATCGGGTGGGGCGTCCCGCTCTCGAGGGGGGGGTATTCCGGCAAGGATTACGAGTACATCATGAGCGGTGTGCGGGCCTTTGAAGACGTAATTGCCGAACTCGACAGGAAGATCGAAGAGGCGGACGCGAAGGCCCATGAGCCAGGAGCCTCCAAGGAGATCAGCGACCTGTACGACAAGATGAACATGTGGGAGGCGATGAAAATCACGCTGGAGGCAGGCATCCGGCACGGGAAGCGCTATGCTCGCCTGGCCAGGATCATCGCCGAGAACTTCGAGACCGATCCGGACAGGAAAGAAGAACTCCTCCAGATTTCCGAGGTCTGCGAACGCATTCCTGCGAAGCCGCCGAGGACCTTGCAGGAGTCGCTCCAGTACGATCTCTTCATCCAGCTCTTCAGCAGGAACGAGGCCATCGAGGGTGCGTGGCCGTCCAGGCCGGACTACTACCACGGCCCGTACTATGAAAAGGATGTAACCATCGACAAGGCGCTGACGGAAGAAGAAGCCCTCGATCTGGTAGGTGAATTCCTCATCCGTGCCGCGGAGGTGTCCCAGTACAAGGTCAGGTGGGCTCGAGAAGGGCTCCAGGGAATCGAGGGGACCTGGGTGTGGACGCTCGGCGGCGTGAAAAAGGACGGGAGCGATGCCTGCAACGCTATGACCATCGCGCTCCTGAAGGCGGCACGGCTCGTCAGGGTTGCAAACCCGACCTTTGCCTTCAGGTGGCACCCCAAGGTGAGCGACGAGGTCATGCGCGAATGCTTCGAGTGCATCCGCCAGGGGCTCGGGTACCCCTCCATGCGCAACGATCCGATCCTCATCGCCAATGCCATGAACTGGCATGGACACCCCATCGAAGAGGCCCGTACCTGGGTGCACCAGGCATGCATGTCTCCATCGCCCTGCACCAAGCACGGTTTCCAGCCCATGCGGATGGCAAATGCCACGGCCAACTGCGCCAAGATCATGGAGTACGTGTTCACCCGCGGGTATGACAATGTGGTGAACATGCAGATCGGTGCGGAAACGCCGCCTGCAGAGACGTTGACGACCTACGAGCAGGTGTTCGATGCCTGGGTGACCCAGATGAAAACCATCTTCAGCATCCTGGTGCGCCCGGTGAACAGGGCCCGGATTCTCGCGCCGAAGATGACCCCCAGGCCGTACCTGTCGGCAGTATCCGAGCGTTCGGTCGACAGCGGACTGGACGTATGCGATCCATCGATAAGCCGCGGCAACGCGTGGATCACGGCGTTCACCTGGGTCGAGAACGCCGACAGCCTGGCAGCCATCAAGAAGCTCGTGTTCGATGAAAAGAAGTACACCATGGCCCAGCTCAAGGAAGCCCTCGCGAATAACTGGGAAGGCAGGGAGGAGATGCGTCTCGATTTTGTGAAGAACGCGCCCAAGTGGGGCAACGACGACGATTATATCGACTCGATCATGCTCGACTGCCTGCGCGAGGCGGCCAAGTTCTCGCGGGAACTCAAGTGTCCCAGTGGCAACAACTGGCCGATCCTGCCCGAGAACGTCAGCGGGAACATTCACTACGCCAACATCGTGGGCGCGCTTCCCAATGGACGCAGGCTCGGGGATGCCCTGTACGACGGCGGCATCTCACCGGGGCCGGGGCTCGACAAGAAGGGACCGACGGCCGTGCTGAAATCGTGCTCCAAGATAGACCACATATCCGACGGCCGGGCGTTTCTCCTGAACACTCGGTTGTCTCCCACCCAGCTTGCAGGGGAAAAGGGGTATCAGCTCTGGAAGACCTACATGAAGACCTGGGCCGATCTCGGCATCGACCATGTCCAGTTCAACTGCGTCTCGGACGAGACATTGAGGAGCGCCCAGAGGGACCCTGAAAAGTACCAGGAAGTGATCGTTCGGGTGGCCGGGTACAGTGCCCATTTCGTGGATATCAGCCGCAAGACGCAGGACAATATTATCCAGAGAACCGTGCAGGGACTGGGGTGATGCTGGCGGGGTGGGGAGGCTGCTTCTCCTGGGAGCGGCTCACCCCGCTCCCAATTCAGTGAGAAAGAACCAAAGGAGACGGTATCATGGCAAGAATGAGCAGAGATGACTATGCAAAGGCATCGGGTGCATTCGGCCTGCAGCCCAGAGGCGTTGATACGAAAGAGGAACTCGAACAGGTTCCGGATCAACCCTGTGGTCTGTGTAAGCATTACCTGGAAAGCGCGTATACAAGCGACGGGAGGGGAAGCTGCAAAATCCTGAAAGAGGGGTCTGATATCACCCGCGACCCGCCGGTGTTCATCCTGGAGGGAAGAAACGGTTACATGCTCAGAA
Source organism: Deltaproteobacteria bacterium (assembly GCA_011046135.1). GTDB lineage: Bacteria > Desulfobacterota > Desulfomonilia > UBA1062 > UBA1062 > DSBG01. The sequence goes on along the minus strand of DSBG01000023.1, from coordinate 32,402 downwards.
TTCTCACCGACGCATCGAGGTGCACGTACTACGAGCGAAATGAATTCATCGACAAGGACGGGTATGAATGCAGCGATCCCGCATTCAGAAGGTTCATGCGGCAGTTGAAAGACAAGTAACGGCTGGATTCAAACAGACGAAAGACGAAGGAGGACGGTATGAAATGTCCTGAATGTGGATTTGAAGCCCAAGTTTCGACGTTCCGGTATTTGTACAATGCACGCATCGATGCATCGGTAAGCATCCGGCAGTGTACGCAGTGCCAGGCGTGGCTCGCAGTGGACGAACTCAAGGGAACCGCTGACCAGAAGGTCGGTCCGGGGGAGGCCCCCTGGGGAAAATCAGCCGGGATCGAAGGGCTCGCAGAGGATGTGCCATCCAAGAGCACGTGAGTCGAGAACACGCTTGGCTGGTGTGTGAACGGAGCGATGCATGAACCAGACCTGCCACAAGTGCGGCTACACGGGAGATTACCTCGAATTCGCGTACCTCTGCAAGAACGGGTGCCCGGCATGCGGGGAGTCGGATCTGCGAAGCTGTCCGAAGTGCGGTGCGCACTGCGTTTTCTCCCGTGCCGAGTCCCTGGAGGAGGAAGAGGGTCTGATGCGGGAGCTCTCCATGGAACTGTCTCAAATCACGAAAGACGCAGACCCGGCAACCCGTGATCACGCGCGCAGGATCATTTCCCGGCTCCGTGAGATGAATCTCAGGTGGAACATTCCTGAATTGAGCAGATTTCTCCTCCAGCGACAGAAAGAACTGTTCTACTAGGAATCGTGCCTGATGCGAAGGAACAGGAGCTGTGACACGCATGAAATGTTCCAAAAAACACCATAAATATAAATAATTATGTATAGTTGAGGCTGATAATGAAGAAATTTGGAACAGTAGTGAAAGACCAGTTCGGCACAACAGCATCTGTTCCTGCGGCGGAAGAGCACTTCTTTCTCCCGGCCGGAATCATCGAGAATCTCGAGCGCATCAGAATGCTCTCCGAGCGTCACCCGGTAAACGTGCTGGTCGCAGGAAAGCAGGGATGCGGAAAGTCGACCCTGGTCAGGCAGTTTGCAGCACGAAACTCCAGGCCCCTGGCCACCTTTCAGATCGGGATTCTCTCGGAGCCCGGCCAGCTGTTCGGCGAGCACAGGCTCAAGGATGGCCAGACCTACTACCAGGAGTTTCTCTTTCCCCGGGCAATCCAGACCCCGGGGTGCGTGGTTCACCTCGAGGAGATCAACAGGCCTGAACACCCCAAGGCGCTCAACATGCTTCACTCTGTTCTGGCAGAAGACCGCCACGTCTGGATCGATGAGCTCGGACACATCAAAGTTGCCGATGACGTGGTCTTTTTTGCGACACTGAACGAGGGCGAGGAGTTCGTGGGAACGGAAATGCTCGATGCCGCCCTCAGAGATCGGTTTTACGTCACCATGCTCGACTACCTGCCACCCGAGGTGGAAACACGGGTGCTCTGCTTGAAGGCCGATCTTTCCGAGAGCGACGCGCTCACCATCGTAAACGTTGCCAACCGTCTCCGGAGCAACAGGAACGAGCCGATGGTCGTCTCGACCCGCCACACCCTGATGATCGCCGAGATGGTGAACGTGAGGGCAACGGTGAGGGAGGCCTTCGTGTCCAGCCTCCAGCTCAATCCGGACATTCTGGAAACAGTGCTCCTTTCCCTGCACCTTGAGCTCGGGAAGATGGACAGGACTCCCCGGGGAGACTATCAGCTCTACTAGGAGAAGAAAAGCCGATGGACTGTACGCCGTCTGAACATGCCTGTGTCGGAGGAGAGAACCTCTCGGGGTACTGGCGGTGCAATACCTCGCACCTTGAATCCCTTGAGCTGGCGAACCTGCTCAGGGCCCTGAGGAAGGTGGCGGGGTATCTCGGCCCCAACGTCGGGTCCGTGGAATATGCCGGCATGGGGGGTACAGCACCGTCATCCATCTGGATAGAACCCGGCATGGTCAAGGGGACGTACCCCGTCCCGGAAGAGAACGTTGATTGCCTTGTGGGCATTGTGGTCCACGAGGCGCTCCACCAGCTCGAGTGGAGTGATCGGGTCTGGAGGATTCTCGAGACGGATTTCGCTGCCATGAGTCCCCAGTCGCTGGTGAGGTTTCAGAAGGTGGTGTCCACCGGCGAACACCTGTACGTGGATAGTACGGTTCGATACTCGATACTCGAGGGATACCTCGAAAAGGCACGGAACCGAGTATTCTTGGAGTACGAGGCAGAGGGGGGCGACATGGCGGAGACCTTCGACTCCCTGATCCTCCTCTGGTGGAAGAGGGCCTGCGGTCTCGGTCATGTAGGCGACCGCGGCGATACATACGGGGAAGCCCTTGCGTGTCTGGAGAGACTTACCGCAGCGTGCGATGCCCTGAAACAACGGGAGTCGAGCATCAGCTCGCGCTGTGAAGCCAGGGCCTCTCTCTATCGTTCCTGCTGGAAAGACCTGGAAGGGATGGTCTCGAGGTATCGGATTGTCAACAAGAGGCTCTCCTGGGTGCCCCGGCATCTCGCCGACCGGGGGAAACGATCGGAAGGTTCAACTCACAACCGTCAGATCGGTGAGGACCTCTCCCACGGGCTCGCTCGTGACATCCAGACGCATGTTGCTGCGGATTCAGCCGATATCACGCCACTGATCGCCTCTGTGGTGGGGTATGACAATCCCGATCTCGTCGCCACCTCCCGGTGGGACTATGCTATCCCGGCACAGCCCGTCATCGACAAGGTGCTTGTCGGTCGCATCAGGTCTATTTTCACGACCTATTCATCGAGGGAATCCCTCGAGAGCAGGGGGCTTTCCAGCGGACGTATCGATTCCAGGAGGCTGTATCGCGCCCCGGTATCAGGCAGGTGCTTCTCGTACCGCCAGTGGAGGCCTGCCATGGACTGGAACGTCACGCTCCTCATCGATGCGAGTGCATCCATGAGGGGAGGGAAGTGGCGTATGGTCGAAAACACGGTCTCAACCCTGCACAAGGCACTTTCGGGGTATCGGAATCGGTTTGGGGCATACGCGTACTTCGAGCAGGATCGTGTCTGCATGATCTCGAGGCTCACGCGTGACGGGAAGGTGTTTTCCGTGCCACCGACCGGGCAGACAGCTTCCGGCCAGGCGATTATCGCGTGTGCCCTGTTCATGCCGCCCGAGCGGAGGAGGAAGATCCTCATCCATGTCACCGACGGCAAGTCCAACTATGGGTGCGATGTCTCCTATGGAATCGAGTACTGCGCCCTCAAGAAGATCCACCTCGTGACGCTCGGGTGCGGATGTCAGGACACAGATGCCATGGAAAGACAGTACGGGAACACTCTCGAGTTCCTGGAAAGTTTCCGGCAGCTCCCCCATGCCATAGAACAGCTGCTCAGGCGGACCTTCCTCTATTGTTCGAACAGGGCCTCCCTGAGCCGTTCCACCGGATGCCGGAAGCCCGGTGAAGTACAGGGCGAGCAGGCAAAAGGGCGGGAGTCCCTCGAGAACCCCTGAACAGGAGGAAAGGAAATGAAGGTCAGTGATACCGTGAAGGGCTATTTGCAGACAGAGGGCAGATCGAATGTTCTGGCAACCACGGACAGTGAAGGCAGGGTGAACGTGGCAACCTTCGGCTCGTTCCATCTTGCGGATGACTCCACGGCCATCGTGATGTTGGGTGACAACAGGTCGTATGAAAATCTCCAGGAAAACCCCTTTGCCGCCTGCATGGTGACACTCCACGGGAAGACAGGACTCGCAGCCCAGGGGTGCAGGCTCTACCTCAAGGTTCGCTCCATCGAGGACAGCGGAGAGACGTGGGAAGAGGTCAAGGGCATGGTGAAAGCGAGGATAGGCGATGCTGCCGAGATGCTCAAGCATCTCGTCCGGTTCGATATCATGGAAGCCCGTCCGATCCTGGATTTTGGACAGGGTGTGTGAAGAGGAGACGGAGAGGGTTCGGGATGGAGCGTCGTTGTCCATGAAAGGGGAACAGCGAGGACGGGACATTGGAAGGAAAACAGTCGTCATGAGACGAACAGGAAGGAATGCCTATGACTGAAGAATCGATACTTCTGACAGAGATACGCTCGCATGTCGGAACCCTTACCTTCAACAGGCCCCAGAGAAAGAATGCGCTCTCTCTCGAGCTGCTTGTTGCCATCCACAGGACACTCCAGGAGTGGGGGGGCAGGGATGAGGTGCGTGTGGTCGTCATTACCGGAGGAAGCACAAAGGCCTTTTCCTCGGGGTATGACATTGCATCCATTCCCACGCAGATGACCCCTGAACTCGAAGAAGCCATGAGATCCAGCAACCCCCTGGAATTCGCGCTGAACAGCGTTGCAGAGTATCCGTACCCCACCATTGCCATGATGAATGGCTATGCGTATGGGGCAGGGCTCAACCTGGCCATGTGCTGCGACATCCGGATCGCTGTCGAGGACATCAGTGTCGGGATGCCGCCTGCAAAGCTCGGCCTGGTCTATCACCCGGAAGGGATCAGGCAGTTCCTGGAAGTGATCGGCATGGCAAAGACCCGGGAGATCTTTCTGTCCGCGAGAACCTACCTGGGAGAGGATGCACGGGCGATGGGGCTGGTCGACTGGCTCGTCCCGGAGGCAGACCTCGTTTCCTTTACGTATTCCCTCGCAGACGAGATCGCAGCCAACGCCCCGCTGTCCCTCAAGGGCACCAAGCGGATCCTGAGCATGTACCGCGAAGGGATGAGGCTTACACAGGCCCGGCAGCAGGAGGCTGAAAAGCTCATGAACGAGGCCTTTGACAGTGATGATCTCAAGGAAGGACAGATGGCCTTTTTCGAGAAGCGAAAACCGAAGTTTCACGGGCGGTAGATCAGGGGAGAACCCGGAAGGAAGGAGGTCAGAGATGTCTGTAGACAGTCAAAAGAGAAAGAGGATTCGAAAAGAAATCGCTGTTCCGCCCATGAATCCTCAGGAGAGGACGGTTTCTACCCAGCAGAACCAGGGGCTTCCGGGAGCCAGCGTCGAGTGGAACGTGGGGAGCATCATCTCGAAACGGGCACGTCTGACACCGGAGAAGAATGCCCTCATCTACGAAGACACCCCGGTTACCTTCAAGACCCTCAACGATGGGACCAACCGCTGTGCCCACCTCCTCGAGCGCAAGGGCATCAAGAAGGGAGACCGCATCGGCGTGCTCCTGTTGAACTGCGTGGAATTTCTCGAGGCATACTTTGCCGCAGCAAAGCTCGGGGTGATCTTCGTGCCGCTGAACTGGCGCATGGTGGGTCCCGAACTCGAGTACCAGCTCAACGACTGCAGTGTGCGCATGCTCCTGTTTCACGATTCTTTTCTCGGGAGTGTCGATCTCATCAGGACACGGCTCAAGGTCGAACACGACAAGTTCATCTTCCTGAAGAGCGGGAGCCCGGTGCTGCCGGGGTTCGAACTCCCCAAGTGCCCGCCCTGGGCTGAGGACTATCACGAATTGATCAAGGATCAGCCCGTGGTTGAACCTTCACCCGAACAACCCGTAAAGATGGACGATCCCCTGGCAATTCTGTACACCTCCGGGGTGACGGGAAACCCGAAAGGCGCGATGGTTTCCCACATGCAGACCTTTTTCAAGAATTTCCAGATAGCTCTCTACGTCGATGGCCAGCAGGACGACATTGTGATAGCCCAGATGCCCCTGTTTCATTCCGGCGGACTGTTCATCGTGGCGACCCCCTGTCTGATGGGGGGAATGACACTGGTGATGCGCGGGGGGTTTGATGCAGAAGAATTTGCTCAAGACATCCAGCGATACCGCGGAACCATAGTCTTTGCACTCACCACCATGTGGCGCCTGATCCTGGACTCCGGGAAACTCGACCAGATAGATGTGAGCAGTGTTCGCTGCGTAGTGGGCGGAGGAGAGAGAACACCGGCGAAGCTCTTCGAAGAGCTTGCCAAGAGAGATCTCTTCATGCAGCAGGGATTCGGTCAGACGGAAAACTCGGCAATGATGCTGCTGCCTCGTGAGGATATCGTGCGGAAGATGGGGTCCATCGGGAAACCGGGGTTCTTCACCGAAATCTGGATCTCCAATGGAAACGGGAAAAAACTGCCGCCCGGTGAAATCGGTGAGATCGTGGCACGCGGACCTACGGTTATGAGCGGGTACTGGAACAGACCCGAAGAGACTGCGCGAACCATCGTGGGTGGGGTGCTCCACACCGGAGACCTCGGATACATGGACGAAGAGGGATACTTCTACATCGTGGATCGAGCCAAAGACATGTACCGGAGTGGAGGGGAAAATGTGTATCCCGCTGAGATAGAGAAGATTCTGGTGACACATCCCAAGGTTTCCATGGCAGCCATCATCGGGGTTCCCGACGAGAAGTGGGGAGAAGTGGGGATGGCCTTTATCGTGCCGATGGCGGGCGAGAAGCTTACGGAACGTGAGATTCTCGAGTTTCTCAAGGGAAAAATCGCGAAGTATAAATTTCCCTCCAAAGTCGAATTTCTCAGTGAGCTGCCGCTCACCGCGACCATGAAGGTGAAAAAGGCGGAGTTGAAGAAGAGATATGCAGCCCGGTGACAGAGGAAAACCCTGGTCAAATCGAGTCAGTGAGATGCTGGGGTGCACCTACCCCATCATCTCGGGACCCATGCGGCTCATCAGCCTGGGAAAGATGGCGGCATGCGTCTCCAACGCCGGGGGGTTCGGCGTCGTTGCAGCCTCCGGGCTCAGCCCGGAGGAGCTCGTCAAAGAGCTGAAGAAGGCACGCTCACTCACCGATCGACCCATCGGGGTGAATATTCCGGTCTATCGGCCCAACGCCATGGATGCGCTGGAGATCGCCATCGACATGGGTATCGAGGTTGTCTACACCTCGGCGGGCAATCCCGCGAAGATGATCGACAAGATCAAGACAGCCGGAATGAAGCTGATCCACAAGATATCAAGCCTCGACATGGCTCGCAAGGCCCAGGCCGCCGGCGTAGACGGTGTGGTTGCCATGGGGGTCGAGGCAGGAGGGCACATCGGCAGGGAGGGGATGACCACGTTCTGCCTGGTTCCCATCCTCGCACGGGAGCTCACCATTCCCGTCATCGCCTCAGGTGGCATCGGCGATGCACGGGGATTTCTCGCGGCTCTGGCACTGGGGGCCGAAGGAGTCGAGATCGGGACCAGGCTCGTGGCCACCAGGGAATGCCCTGTGCCCAAATTTTTTAAGACCGCGGTCTGTTCGGCTTCCGGCAATGCCACGATCGTGCTCGGGAAGGATGCAATGCCCATCCGTGTCCTGAAGAACACGATCTCTGCCCAGGTTGCCGGACTCAATGATCACGAGGCCGATCAGACGATAACAGCCAGAGGAGATGCCCACTACGTCGCCGACGGGGGGACCAAGGACACGGCAGTCATGCCGTGCGGACAGGTCTCAGGTCTCGTGCGCGAGATCGGCCAGGTGAAGGAGGTGCTCGATGAGATGGTGTCAGGGGCAGGATCTCTCGCGGGGTCTCTGGATGCGCTGGCAAAAGGAGGGTTGAGATGAGCTGGGAACATGTTCTCCTCGATCTCGATGATCATGTGGCCACCATAACCCTGAACAGGCCGGAGCGGATGAATGCCTTCGGAGGCAGGATGCGACAGGAGATCGTGGCAGTGCTCGAGCAGGTCGCGACCGATCCCGAAGTCCGGGTAGTCGTTATCACCGGGGCAGGCAAGGCCTTCTGTGCCGGGGGAGATGTGAACGAGTTTGCCTCGGGAGAAACCCAGGCACTGGAAAAAGAGGTTTCCAGCGAACGCCATGCCATGTGCCGGGCAGTGCTCGCCATCAACAACATGGAGAAGCCCGTCATTGCCTCTGTCAACGGCGTTGCCGCCGGAGGAGGATGCAACCTGGCGCTGGCCTGCGATATCAGGATCGCAAGTGATCGCGCACGATTCGGTCAGGTGTTCACCAGACGGGGTGTCCACCCGGACTGGGGAGGGATTTATTTTCTCCCCAGATTGGTTGGCTATGCCAAGGCTGCCGAGCTGATCTTTTCGGCGGAAATCATCGATGCTCACGAGGCGCTCTCCATCGGCCTGGTGAACAGGGTAGTACCGCACGATGATCTCCCTGCAGCGACGAAAGAATGTTCCACGAGGATCGCACACAATGCCCCGATCCCTGTTGCCCTGGCAAAACGGGGCCTCCAGAACTTTGGCCGGTGGGATCTTTCCCACGCTCTGGACTATGAAGCCTATGCGCTGGAACTCTGTATGAAATCCAGGGACATCGTGGAGGGTTTTGCCTCCTTTTTAGAAAAACGGGACCCCGTTTTTCAGGGGAAGTGAGGCCCTGTCACGGTGTCTGTTATGGGAAAGGGATGGGGAATTGACTCATATACCGATGCTGGGACTGGTAGCAGGATGGCTCGCAAGTCCATTTCCCGGAGCCAGACCCATGGAGATATCTGCTGGTCTGCACCATACAGGTGCAGCCTCTCCAGGAGAGAAGAGACCGGGAAAGGAGGAGAACCATGAGGAAGAAAGTAACGTTCATCGGCGCGGGACATGTCGGTGCCACAGCAGCCATGCGTGTGGCTGAACTGGACCTGGCCGACATCATCCTGATCGGCGGAATTCACGAAGGCATGTCGGCGGGCAAGGCGCTCGACATGGCCGAAGCCTCGCCCATGGAGAAGCACCACAGCAGGATCGCCGGATATACCAATGATTACTGGGATGTCGAGGGTTCAGACATCATTGTGATCTCGTCAGGGGTTGCCAGGAGACCTGGTATGAGCAGGAATGATCTGCTCTCCACGAACAAAGAGATCGTACGTGTCATTGTCGAGAAGGCGGCGGAGCTGGCGCCCGAGGCGATTGTCATCATGGTGACGAATCCCCTGGATGCCATGTGCCACGTGGCCCTGGAAGTCAGCGGGTTTCCCAAACACCGGGTGATCGGCATGGCCGGGGTGCTCGACTCGGCCAGGTTCGCAACCTTTATCGCCATGGAGCTCAAGGTTTCAGTGGAAAATATCTGTGCCTTCGTCCTCGGCGGACATGGGGACACCATGGTGCCTCTCCCCCGGTACACCTGCGTGGCAGGCGTACCGGTGACCGAACTCATGAGCACTCAGCAGCTTGAAGCCATTGTGGACAGAACACGCAACGGCGGTTCGGAAATTGTGGGCCTGCTCAAGACAGGCAGTGCCTACTATGCCCCTGCATGTGCGGTGAAAGAAATGGTGGAGGCCATCTTGAAGGACAAGAGGAAAATCATGCCCTGCTCGGTCTATCTCGAGGGAGAGTACGGCATCAACGGGCTGTTCGTCGGTGTTCCGGTAAAGCTGGGATGCCGGGGAGTGGAGGAGATCGTCCAGGTCGGGCTCACCGAACAGGAACAGGAAGACCTTGAAAAGTCGGCAGACTCAGTCCGGAAGATGGTGAATGTGCTCAATGGCATCAACCTCCGTTCCACCGGGAAACACGGCACGGGAAAAAAGAAAGAGGTTCCTGTGTTCAAGGAGAAGACCAAGAAGACCTCAGCCGTCTTGCGGGGCTAACGAGGGCCACGATGCTCCCGTGATTCACGCTCGAGCAGGGGTCACACGAACGCGTGTATCCAGGTAACACCCTCTTTGTCGTACTGTCGTCCGAGGTCCCCCGGCATTCCGCCGGGATAGTCGGGCGGCAGATTTTTTGTTCCTGCGCCGAGGTAACGGAACCAGGAAAGGCTTCGTGGGGATGCGCGTGCGCCTCGCATGGGAAAAACGGGGACACGGAAAACCTCATCGAACCCCTTTCAATTCCCCTGAATCCCGGGAAAAACGCACTGCGGAGCCACCTGACATTGACGCCAGGGAAGGTGGACACGTTTTTACCTGTTGACCGGGAAATTTGTTTGTCGCTAGAGTGGGTAGAGGAGATGAGAGGCGGGGCGACGTTCTCTCCGGTCTTTTTACACACTTGAGCAAGGGAGGATTTCCAATGAGAAAGGGTTCCCTGATTTCTTTCGTGACAGGGGTGTTTCTGTTGGCCGTGGCATGTATCGTGCCGGGTTCTGTTCAGGGCTCAGACAAGCCCTTCGTGTTCGGTCTCCTCCTGGTGGGTCCGTACAATGACCACGGGTACTCGCAGGCCCATTACGAGGGGGGTGAGTATGTACAGAAAAAGGTGCCCGGCACCAGGATGATCTACATCGACAAGGTCAACCCTGCGGACAGACCCGGGGTGACCATCGTCCAACTGGTGGATGACATGGTGGAGAAGGGTGCGCAGCTCATTATCGCCAACTCCGACGACATGAAGGACGGAATCAGGGAGGCGGCGCTGCAGCACCCCAAGATTCACTTCGTCCACATCTCCGGTGACGACGTGCTCACCGGCAAGGCGCCGGGCAACCTCGTGAACGTCTTCGGCAGGATGGAGTATGGCAAGATGATGGCAGGTTTTGCCGCTGCCATGACCACTCAGACCGGAAAGATCGGGTACCTCGGGCCGTTGATCAACGAAGAAACCAGGAGACTGGTGTCCTCCGCCTACCTCGGTGCCAGGTATGCCTGGGAGACGGTCCTGAAGAAGGACCCCAAGGACCTGACCTTCCAGGTCACCTGGATCGGGTTCTGGTTCAACATTCCAGGCGTCACGGCAGATCCCACCCAGGTCTCCCACAACTTCTTCAATTCAGGCTACGATGTGGTCATCTCGGGCATCGACACTACCGAGGCCCTCGTGGTCGCAAGGCAGAAGGTCCGGGAGGGCAGGAAGGCCTGGGCCATCCCCTATGACTACATCGGTGCCGGTGCCGGGGCCCCGGAGGTCTTTCTGGGTGTCCCGTATTTCAACTGGGGGCCGTCGTACGTGGATCTCGTGAACAAGTCCAGGGCAGGAACCTGGAAGCCCGCGTGGATCTGGCTCGGCCCTGACTGGAAGGACATCAACAATCCAGACACGTCAACCATCGGCTTCAAGAAGGGCGATGCCCTGTCGGAGACTGCGGCTCGTGCCCTGGATGCCTTCATCGCCGATCTCGGATCCGGCACGGTGCAGCTGTTCAAGGGCCCTCTCTACTACCAGGACGGGAGTGTGTTTCTCAAAGACGGCGAGATCGCGACAGACAAACAGATCTGGTACATGGAACAGCTCCTGCAGGGTGTGCTCGGTCAGAGCAGCGCACGGTAACCAGAAATAGCCTCTTACGAGCTCATACCCGGTGCAGGATGCTGAACAGGTGCATGCTGCACCGTTCTTTTTATAGAGGGGGTGAACCCTTGATCTCACAGGGTGCGAGACACGTGGTGCTCGAACTCCAGGACATTCACCGGTACTTCGGAACAGTTCAGGCAAACCGCGGCATCGATCTCACAGTGAAGCCCGGAAGAATTCACGGAATTCTGGGCGAGAACGGTGCAGGCAAGAGCACCCTCATGAAAATCCTGGCCGGCTATCTCCCCATGACACGGGGAAGGATTCTCCTCGATGGAACAGAGGTGAGGTACGCCAGCCCCAACGAGGCTTCTTCCCTCGGGATCGGGATGCTCTACCAGGATCCCATGGATTTCCCCATGCTCAGCGTGATCGAGAACTTCATGATCGGACAGGTTTCGGGCGTTGCCTCTGCGGGAGAAACGTATCGACGGAAGTTTTCAGAACTTGTTCAGGAGTTTGATTTCACGCTGCGGCCAGATACCCCGGTTCATCTCCTCACCATTGGAGAGAGGCAACAGCTTGAGATCCTCAGGCTGCTCTCTATCGGGGCAAGAGTCCTCATCCTGGACGAGCCGACAACCGGGATCTCCACGACCCAGAAAGAGATCCTGTTCAGTGCGTTGAAAAAACTCGCCGCCGAAGGCAGGAGCGTGATCCTGGTATCCCACAAACTGGAAGATGTGGATGCCCTGTGTGATACGGTCACGGTGCTGCAGGATGGCAGGGTCTCCGGCGCCATGGATCAGCCCTTCGACAGCACGACTCTCCTGAGCATGATGTTCGGTGCTCCCCCGGAGAGCTCCCGTCACATACACCGGCCGACGTCACAGACTATCCTGCGCCTCGATAACGTCTCGGCTGCAGGTGGCAGGACAGGGTTGTCCGGCTGTTCGATCCAGGTGAGAAGAGGCGAAGTCGTGGGTCTCGCGGGCCTCGAGGGGAGCGGGCAGGGGGTGCTGCTGCGTGTCGCTGCAGGGCTCCTTCGGCCCAGGAAGGGGACCATACACCTCGATAACCACAACATGACCCACCAGGGCTACCACGCCTACAGGAAGGCCGGTGCAGCCTTCCTCCCGGCATCGAGACTGGAAGAGGGACTGATCCGGGGGCTGACCATCACGGAGCACTGCGCCCTGCAGCAACAGGGGCGTTCCTTCCTGGTGGACTGGCACGAAGCGCACGCCGGGGCACGGAAGAAGATCGCCGGGTTCCAGGTGATGGGATCACCGGGATCGGTTGTGGAATCCCTCTCCGGGGGAAATCAGCAGCGGCTCCTCCTGGCCTTTCTGCCCGAGCGACCAAGGCTGCTCCTCCTGGAGAATCCCACCCGGGGGCTTGATCTCGAGTCCGTTCACTGGGTCTGGAATCACCTGGACGCTTACTGCGAGCAGGGTACGAGCATCGTTTTCTCCTCATCCGAGCTCGACGAGATCCTACTGGCGGCCGACCGGGTGCTCGTGTTCTTCGAGGGAAGAATCATCAAGGATGTGCTCGCAAGCCGGACAAATGTCATGGAACTCGGCAGGGCGCTTGCCGGCAGGGTGTAACGAGGATTCCGGGATATGGTCATGAAACAGGATAAAACAGACTCGCGTTCCACGACGAAGAAGCGTGTGTTTCTGGAATATGTGCTCGAGGCCGTGCTTGCCATCTCCCTTGTCCTGGCATTTACCACCGTGGTGCTCCTTATCGCAGGGGCCCCGCCGCTTCAGTCCTACGTCCACATCTTTATGGGCTCCCTGGGTTCCTGGATCAGGTTCACCCACGTGATCAAGGCCTGGATCCCCCTGGTGCTCTGTTCATGCGGTCTGCTCTACACCTTCCGGATCGGGCTGTGGAACATCGGGGTGGAGGGTCAGGTGGTCATGGGGGCGATCTTCACCACGGCCCTGATGAGGATGGGCACCGGGACCGGCTACCCTTCCCTGGTTCTCCTGCTTTCGTGTCTCGCCGGGATGACCGGCGGTGCCCTGTGGGCCCTGGGCGCAGGCTACCTCAGGACCAAGGGCGGGGTACACGAGATCTTCGCCGGTCTGGGCCTCAACTTCGTGGCCCAGGGCATGGTGCTGTGGCTCATCTTCGGGCCGTGGAAGCGGGCCGGAATCGCCTCCATGAGCGGCACCGAGACCTTCGAACGGTCGCTGTGGCTACCCACCATCGAAACCTTGAGAATCTCTCCTGCTGGGATTGGCATTGCCCTGGGAGCCCTGCTGATAACCGCCTGGATGCTCCGGTACACGAACGTGGGGCTCCGCCTCAAGGCCGTGGGAAACAATGCGCAGGCCGCATACCTCTTCGGGTTGAGACCCGGGAAATACATGCTCATCGCCATGATCCTGGCTGGTTCCTTTGCCGGCCTTGCGGGCAGCATGCAGGTCACGGGCGTGTATCACCGCCTCATCCCGGCCATATCGAGCAACTACGGCTATCTCTCGCTGCTCGTGGTCATGCTCGCGAACTTCAATGTCTGGATCACCCCCCTGGTTGCCCTGTTCTTCGCCTGCCTCAACGTGGGGAGCATTCAGCTGCCCATGGTGCTGCAGCTCGACTCCTCCCTGAGCGGCGTGATGCAGGGGACCATGGTGCTCGCCGCACTGGCGGTCCACTTTATCAGGTCGCGGCTGCGCGCGGCGTACACAGGGGGGACATGATGGGCGAGATCAACATCAGCATCCTACTGGCGAGCGTTATCGCGGGGGCCGCACCCATTCTGCTCGCAACCCTGGGTGAGACCGTCACGGAGAAGTCCGGTATCATCAATCTCTCCCTCGACGGGTCCATCATTTTAAGCGCCATGGCAGGATTCGTGATCGCACTGAAAACGGGCAGCGTCGTTGCAGGGTTTCTCGCCGGGGCCATGATCGGGGGGCTCGTTGCGGCCACGGTCGCCTTTTTCAGCATCTCCCTCAAGCAGTCGCAGGTGGCAGTGGGATTCGTGCTGACGCTCATGGCCAGGGATCTCGCGTATTTCATCGGCAGTCCGTACTCCAGGGTCCAGGGTCCGCAGGTCGGGCCCTCGCCCATCCCCTTTCTCGAAGGCATCCCGTATCTGGGAGAAATCATCTTCAGGCACAGCATCCCGGTCTACCTCAGCCTCGTCATGATCGGCCTTGTCTGGTGGTATCTCTACCGCACCCCGTACGGACTGCGACTCAGGTCCGTGGGAGAGCATCCCGAGGCCTCCTATGCACGGGGGATCAACCCCAAAAGGGTTCAGATGCTCTACGCGGTCTGCGGCGGTCTCCTCGTGGGCCTCGCGGGGGCGACCTTTTCTCTGTGCATCAAGCCGGGCTGGGGGCAACCCCAGGGTGCAGAGGGTACCGGCTGGATCGCCCTGGCCCTGGTGATCTTCGGCGGGTGGAATCCCCTCAGGGCCGCGCTCGGGGCATACCTCTTCGCATTCCTGCAGGTCATGAGCATCTACTTCCAGGGCTGGGTGCCCTCGGTGCCTGCCCAGGTGTTCCAGGTTGCCCCGTTTCCACTCATGATCCTGATTCTCGTGATCATTTCCTTTGCTCAGAAAGAGTCGATCCTGCGGTGGTCGGAGGACAGGCCCATAGTCAGGGCGCTCCTGAAGACCTTTACCGGTACCGCACCGAGGGCCCTGGGGCGGCAGCAGAATACGTAGCGAGGGGGACGACAAGCCCGGAGATATGTGTCGCTCACCGTAGTGTTACCCGGACATGCTGTATGACCGTCAGGACCAGGGGATGCCTGGTTCCTTAGACTGATCCGGCTCAAGGCGTCACCTCGTGTCTGTTCGGGTAAAGACACGGTTGGATACGGGACTGAATACAGGTATAGTGCTGGGAAGGAGGAGAAGCCATGCCAGGAAGGATTCCCGTTGAACGGTTGCGGTGCGCGTGTGATCCCGATGTGCTGGGTTGCGAGAGCAGTGTCGATGCGCAGCCCCTGCAGACCATCATCGGCCAGGTTCGGGCGCTCAAGGCCCTGGAGTTCGGACTGCGCATCAAGGAGAAGGGGTTTAACATTTACGTTGCCGGGCCGGCAGGGTCGGGTCGGAAGACAGCCCTGAGGAGGTATCTCCAGGAGATCGCCTCGGCCGGGCCGGTCCCGCCTGATGTCTGCTACGTGAACAATTTCAAGGACAGCTACCGTCCCAAGGCCATCTCTCTCCCTGCAGGAAGGGGCAGGCAGTTCAAGAAGGATGTGGACGACTTCGTCACTGCAGCGCGCAAGGAGATTCTCAAGACCTTCGAGAGCGAGGAGTATGCAGCCAGGAGAACCGCCACGGTCAAGAAGTTTCAGCAGCAGCGAGACGAGCTCTTCGCCAGGCTCAACGCCGAGGCGCAGAAGAAGGGGCTGTTCATCCAGCCCACCCCCATGGGGCTCGTGACGATCCCCATCGTCAATGGGAAGCCGATCTCTGAAGAGGACTTCATGGCCCTGGATGCAAAAACCAGGGAGTCCATCACCAGGAAACAGAAGCGGCTCCAGGAGCAGCTCAAGAAGGCAGGCCGGCAGATCGCGGCACTTGAGAAGAAAACCGGGGAAATGGTGGCCAAGCTCGAGCGGGATGTTGCCGCCTACACCCTGGATGTGCTCCTCGAGGATATCCTGGAGACCTACCGTGGCATGCGCGAGGTGATCGCCTTCGTCAAGGAGATGCGCGCCGACATGGTGGAGCACCTCTCGCAGTTCCGTCCGGACGAACAGAAGCAACAGGGTCCGGGTGTCATGCTCCTTGGGCATCTCGAAGACACCAAATTCAGGAAGTATGCGGTCAACGTGGTGGTGGACAATTCCCTTCTCGAGGGAGCACCCATCATCACGGAGCTGAACCCCACCTACAACAACCTCTTCGGCCGCATCGAAAAGGAGTCGCAGTTCGGCGCCCTGTTCACGGATTTCACCATGATCAGGGCCGGTTCGGTTCACCGGGCCAACGGCGGTTACCTCATCCTCCCCGTGGAGGAGGTGCTCCTCAACATCCTCACGTGGGAGAGCCTGAAGCGGGCCATCAGGAACCGCGAGATCGTCATCGAGGAAGCCGGTGAACGCCTCGGGTTCATGACGACCCGGAGCCTCCTGCCGCAGAGCGTTCCCATGGACATCAAGGTCATCCTCATCGGGACGCCCTACCTCTACTACCGCCTCTATGAGCTGGACCAGGATTTCCAGGATCTCTTCAAGGTCAAGGCTGACTTCGACACCGTCATGGCCAGGACTGAAGGCACCATGAAGAGCTATGCCTCCTTCGTGTGCAACCTCGTGGAAGAGGAGGGCCTGAAACACTTCGACAAGGCCGCGATCGCCAGGGTCGTCGAACACAGCGGCCGCCTGGCATCTGACCAGGAGAAGCTCTCCACGAGGTTCGGGGAGATTGCCAACGTCATCAGGGAGGCCAGCTTCTATGCCGCCAGGGACAAGGCTTCCCTGGTGCAGGACAGTCATGTGGTGAAGGCCATCGAAGAGCGGTTTCACCGTTCGAACCTCCTCATGGAGAGGATCGGGGAGATGATCTCAACGGGTGTCATCAAGATCGATGTCTCGGGAGAACACGTCGGACAGGTCAACGGCCTGTCCGTGATCGACCTTGGAGACATCATGTTCGGAAGGCCCAACCGGATCACGGCGAGCATGGAGCCGGGCAGGGGAGGGCTGATCGACATCGAGCGCGAGGCGAAACTCGGGGGGCCCATCCACACCAAGGGCGTGCTCATCCTCTCGGGCTACCTTGCGCAGACGTTCGGATATGACAAACCCCTGAGCCTCACGGCGCGCCTCGTGTTCGAGCAGAGCTACTCCGGTGTGGAAGGCGATTCAGCCTCGTCGGCCGAGCTCTATGCTCTGCTCTCGGGCCTTGCGGGCAAACCTGTCAGGCAGGGGATCGCCGTGACCGGGTCGGTGAACCAGAAGGGAGAGGTCCAGGCCATCGGTGGGGTGAACGAGAAGATCGAGGGGTTTTTCGAAATCTGCAGCATGAAAGGGCTCACCGGTGATCAGGGGGTCATCATCCCTGAGAGCAACGTGAGGAATCTCATGCTCAAGGATGCAGTCATCGATGCCGTCAGGCAGGGGACGTTCCACGTCTGGGCCGTGAACCACATCGACGAGGGGATCGAGATCCTCACCGGCATCAGGGCAGGCAGGAAGACCAGGGGCGGCAGGTTCGAGAAAGACACCATCAACGACCTGGTGGACAGGCAGCTTCGCCGCCTCAGCGAGACCTGGGTTTCCTTCGGGGAGAAGACCTCGGGGAAGAAACCTCCCGGAAAAAAGAAGAAGCCCTGATCGCAGACGTTTCTCTCGATGATCCCTGTGCCGAGATGCGAGCACCCCGCACCGCGGCTTTCGCCAGGTTGTGTCGTTTCCTGAGCCGCCTTGACAAGTCAGGCCTGGTTCTCTATCCTGAGAAAACATTTCCGGTACACTGCAATGAAGATGAATCACCAACCCCATGAAAAGGAGAAGAATCATGTACGATTTTCTGCTTACCCCGGAACAGCAGGCCCTCAGGGACGAAGTGAAGCGGTTCGTCAAGGAGGAGATCACCAGCGAGTTCCTGCGCAAGATGGACAGAGACGAGATCGTCTACCCCAGGGAGTTCGTGGAGCGGCTCGCCCACTACAACCTGCGGGGGATACGCTTCCCCGAACAGTGGGGCGGCAGGGGCATGGACTGGGTTGCAGACGTGGCTGCAACCGAAGAGATCGGGTGCCTCGGCATGGCCCTCGGCTGCGCCTTTGTGATGCCCTCCATCGTGGGTGAGGCCCTCAACTGCTTCGGCACTGATTTCCAGAAGGAGAAGTATCTCAAGCCCTACCTGCAGGGCAAGCTCGTGGCTGCAGAGGCGCTCACCGAGCCCAGGGGCGGGTCCGACTTCTTCGGTGCCACCACCAGGGCCGTGCTCGAGGGTGATCACTTCATCCTCAACGGGCAGAAGCGGTTCGTGGTGGGGGCCGACGGGTCCGACTTCTTCCTGGTCTACTGCAAAACGAATTTCGACCCCGGCGCCCACAAGTATGGGCGCATCAGTCTGCTCATCGTGGATGCTGGTCCCGGCGTGGAAACCGAGTATCACTACGGGCTCCTGGGCTGCAAGGGAGGCGGCACGGGCAGGCTCGTGTTCCGCGACGCAAAGGTGCCTCGGGAAAACCTCGTGGGCGAGCTCCACGGCGGGGCCCTGTGCTTCAACCAGATGATGATCCCCGAGAGGCTCACCTCTGCTGCCGGGTGTCTCGGGGTGTGGGGGGCGCTCGACCTTGCCGTGAGGTATTCCAACAAGCGCGCTGCCTTTGGAAAGCTCATCAGGAAATTCCAGGCAGTGAATTTCCTGGTGGCAGACTCCATCACAGAGCTCGATGCGGCTCGAGCCCTCACCTACATGGCGGCCCGAGCCGTCGACGAAGACTATCCCAACAAGAGGCGCATCGTGAGCGAGGCCAAGAGGTTTGCCACGGAAGCGGCCTGGAACGTGGTGAACAATGCCATGCAGGTCATGGGGGGCATCGGCTACACCGATGTCTACCCCCTCGAGCGGGCACTCAGAGACACACGGCTTGCGCTCATCTGGACCGGAACCAGCCAGATCATGAACCTCATGATCCAGCACGAGTACTACGACGAAGTCCTGAACCAGCCCTACGACCGCAGGCACATGGAGAAGGATGCCATGAACCCCGACGAGACCGAGTGGTGTTTCACGGATGAAGACATGTGGGAGGTTCACGAGAAGAAACGATCGTGATGGACCCTGTCATCACTCAAGGGATCGGTATTTTGCAGGGAGTGCATCTTCCGGTTCTTTCTTTTTCTTTTTCTGGAGCACCTCGTAGCCGGCCACGATGTCGAGGAGTTCCTCGGTGATGATCATCTGGCGCTGCCTGTGGAACGAGGCATAGATCTCTTCGAGCCGCTCCTCGATGTTCTTCTCGGCATTCTGCATGGAGGCGAGCCTGCTCGCGTTCTCGCTCGCCAGCGACTCCGCAAAGGCCTGGAACAGGGAGATGAACAGGTATTCCCTGATCAGTGACGAGAACAGCTTGTCCCGGTCCATGGTGAACATGGGGATGGTCCTCGAATCCCACGTCCTGGATTTCAACTCGTCCAGCCAGGTCTTGTCCACCGGCAGCAGGCGCAGCGAGTGTGCAACAAAGGAGGCCCCCGAGAGGTACTTGTTGTAGAAGAGGTAGATGTGCTCGATCTTCTCGTTGAAAATCCACTCGTCGAGGATCATGATTATTTCCTGCACCATGGGGGTGATTCCGGCAGTCGAGCCGGGGACCGAGAGGAGTTCGGTCACCTTCAGCCCCGCCCCCTCGATGTAGTCCTTTGCCCGCTCGCCGACAGTCAGGATGAGCATGTTTTCATGCTTCACGCCGAACGTTTCCAGTTCCTCTGCTGCAAAGTTGGCGACCTGGACATTGAATTGGCCGCACAACCCCTGATCCGATCCGAACACGATCCCACCGAGACGGGCAGGAGGCCTTGGACGGGGGAAGAAAGAAGGTTCCTTCTCTTTCTGGAGAACCACCTGAAGCCCCAGCTCCACGGATTTCGTATACTCTGCCAGGGATTCCACGGCACGCTGGTACTGGCGGATGCTCACTGCGGCGAGCGCCTTCATGGTCTTTACCACCGAGAGGAGGTCCTGGGTGCTCTTGATGCGTTTCTTGAAGGATTCAAGGGTTTGCACGCATCTCCTCCCGGGAAGGAGACACTGCCGATCGGGCGGTCTCCAGGATGGTGTTGAACTCGGCCGTGGTGAGTTTCTCCCCTGACTCGATGCGGGCGCAGAGATCGGAAAGGGTCGTGGTTATCTTTTCCCTGATCTTCAGTTCTACCTTGGGGATCTCCTGGACAGGGACCTGATCGAGGGCCCCTCCGGTAAGAGATATGAGCCCTGCGATCTGTTCCGCGACCGGGATCGGCTGGAACTGGGGCTGCTTCAGTATTTCCCTGACGCGCCAGCCCCGCTCGAGGGTTTTTTTCGTTGCATCGTCGAGCCGGGTGCCGAACCGGGAAAAGCTTTCCAGCTCTTCGAACTGGGAATAGGAGATCCTGAGGTCGCCGGCCACAGCCCGGTATGCAGGGAGCTGAGCCTTTCCCCCGACCCGCGATACGGATCTCCCCACATCGATTGCCGGGAGGATCCCTTTCTGGAAGAGCCCCGGCGCAAGGTAGATCTGCCCGTCGGTAATGGAGATGAGGTTTGTGGGGATGTAGGACGAGATGTCCTGCGCCTCGGTCTCGATGATGGGCAGCGAGGTGAGGGATCCGCCTCCGTACTCTTTTCTGAGATGGGTCGAGCGTTCCAGCATGCGGGAGTGGATGTAGAAGATGTCACCGGGAAACGCCTCCCTGCCCGGGGGGCGGCGGAGCAGGAGCGAGAGCTCGCGGTAGGCCCTGGCGTGCCTGGTGAGGTCGTCGTAGATGACTAGGACATCTCTGCCCTGCTCCATGAAATACTCCCCGATGGAGGTGGCGGCATAGGGGGCAATGAACTGCAGCCCCGGGGGCACTTCACCCGGCGCCACGACCACGATGGAGTACGCAAGGGCATTGTGCTCCTTGAGCGCTGCGATTGATTTCGCCACATCCGCGCTCTGCTTGCCGATGGCGCAGTAGATGCAGATCACGTCCTTGTCCCGCTGATTGAGAACGGTGTCCAGGGCGATGGTGGTCTTCCCGGTCTGCCGGTCACCGAGGATGAGCTCACGCTGGCCCCTCCCGATGGGGATCAGCGCATCGATCGCCTTGATGCCGGTCTGCAGCGGGACTGTCACCGGATCCCGATGCATGATGGGCGGGGCATCGCGCTCGATGGGGAAACGCTTCGATGTGCTCACTTCACCCAGGGTGTCCAGGGGTCTGCCGAGGGCATCCACAACCCTGCCCAGCAGGGCGTCCCCCACGGGGACATCCAGGATCCTCCCCGTGCGCTGCACCTCGTCCCCCGCCTTGATCCGGTCACTTGCATCGAGCATGATCACGCCGATCTCGTCGGGATCGATATTGAACACCAGCCCGTAGAGATCACCGGGAAATCGAACGAGCTCTTCGGATTTCACTCTTCCCATGCCGCTGAGCAGGGTGATTCCATGGCCCACATAGACCACGGTTCCCACCTCTTCAGGCTTGAACTCAGGCCTGTATTCATTCAGCACCCCTTCGAGCTTTTCGAAGGTCCCGTCCAGGCACTTTTTTAGAGATTCATCATCGCTCTTCTTGTCCATTGAACATCCTCACTCGTTCGTGGTCTGCCCGCTGTGCCTCTCCGGATCATGGGAGGTGCTCCTTTCATGACAGAGGGGGTGAAGGGAGCTCTTCCTTGAGGGTCTGCGAGAATTTCTCCTCGAGATCCTCGAGGTAATCGTCAATGCTCCAGGAGAGCTTGTGACCGCCAAGCATCAGCTCGATGCCGGAGATAATCTGTGGGGAAACCTCATACCTGATGGGAAACGATACCTTCATGTGCTCCTGTACGGTCTTCCCGATCCGGTCCTTGTGTTCCGGCGAAAGAGTGAATGCACTCCGTATGACGATGGTGACCCCCTTTGCCTTGCGTGTCTGGTGGAAGGGGCGGAGCGTGTCATCATCGAGGCTGCTGATCCTGTTGAGAAAACTCTGCACGATCCTGTCTTCCAGTTCGGAATCCGCCAGGTCCGTCAACACCTTGCGAACAGTCTCGTACACGTACAGCCCCGATCTTCTGCGGAGCGACTCCAGGAAGGTCTTTCTCTCCATGAGAAGGGTCTGGTACCACCGGTGCTGGGCCTGATCGACCTCGTTGCGGGCCTTGCTGATCAGGAGCTCTTTCTCCTCTTCTGCTGCCTTGCGTGCCTTGTTCAGCATCTCCTGGGCCTGATCGGAGAGTGACTGGCTTCTCAGGTCGCATTCATGGGCCGTCTGCTGAGCTTCGTGACGCATCCGTTCGGACTCGTCCCACCTGGACTTGATCTCTTCCTCACGCCGGTCCATGGCCTGAATGATCCGGCCGAAGAGGAAGTGTTTCAGGAGAAACACGAGGATGAGAAAGTTTACGATCTGGGCAAAGAGGATGAACCAGTCGATGTGCATGCACCGTCACCCCTGTGAAATAATGAAATCCCAGAACGGATTGGCGAAGATCAGGATCATGGAGATCACGAAGCAGTAGATCGCGATGGATTCCATCATCGCCAGGGCCACGAAAAGCGTCCGGGTGATGGAGTTCCGTTCATCCGGCTGCTGGGCGATGGCACTCAGGGCATTCTGGGTTGCCAACCCCTGCCCGATGGCAGGGGCGATGGACCCGATTGCCATGGTCAGTCCCGCAGTGATAACTGATATCATTGCAATTAGTCCTAAACTGTCCATACATTTCTCCCTTTGACGAAGTATTTTATCACTGGTTCCTAAGAACCCTTCTCCTCGTGCACCTGGGTTGCCGATGCAATGTAGACCATGGCAAGAATGGAAAAGATGTAGGCCTGTACGAGTCCGATGAGGAGGCCCAGAGCGAACATGATGATGGGAAAGAACAGCGGGGTAACCACGAGCAGGATGGCAATGATCTTGTCGTGACTCATGATGTTCCCGAACAGCCGGATGGCGAGCGCCAGCGTTCGGGTGAATTCGCCCAGAACATGGAAGGGGAAGAAGAGGACGGTCGGCTGAAAATATTCGCTCAGATACCCCTTGATCCCACGCCGTGTGATGCCATAGAGGGGCACGGCAAAGAAGACGCTGATGGCCAGTGCCGCCGTGGTGTTGAGAGAAGAGGTCGGCGCGATGTACCCGGGTATGATGATGAGCACGTTGGACAGAGCGATAAAGAGGAAGAGACCCCCGATAAACGCGATGTAGGGTTCAGGGTCGTCCTGGCCGATGTCCCTGATCTGGTTCCGGATGGTACCCACGACCACCTCCAGCAGGTTCTGCCAGCGGGTTATGTTCACATCCGAGGTCACATGTCTGGTGACCAGCCAGGATCCGCCCACCAGGATGAGCATCACGAGCCACGTGTAGACGAGTGTTATGGTGAGCTTGACAAATCCCCACTGCCAGAGGATCACCTCGTCAGGGCTGATCTGGCTGAGGCTCATTATTTCCACGCTGAGACCTCCTGTTGTTTGTGGGGGGAGTTTTTGATCCATCTCGTCAGCACCATCCTGGCGAGAATGAACCCCAGGAGACAGAACGCCATGCGTTCCCAGCGCCCTGACATGACGAGATAGAAGCAGGGGAGCACGACCGCGAGGCGCAGCACCGTGCTCTTCAGCATGAGGAGCCCGGGGCTTCGTGCATCGGGAAGACGCTGGATCGTCCACCACAGGCCCAGGAAATAGAACACCCCCAGGCCGAGCCCGGCACAGAAGGCAAGGAGCACGAAGAGGTCAATGATCATGGAGTGCTCCCACCCATGCAGGGCTGTTGTGATGCAGAAAAATCATCTGCTGATCCCCCCTTTCTGCACCCAGTACCACGCATTCAGGCAGCCGAGCATGAGCCCTGCGATCAGCAGCATCAAGGTCCAGGAAAACTGGCTGGGCCAGGTTCTGTCGATCCAGACACCAATGGCGATGCCGATGAGGGTGGGAATGGCCACCGACCACCCCACGACGCCGAACATCCCGAAGCCGAACCAGACGGTCTGGTCTTTCTCTTTCATGCCCTGAATTCTTCTCGCCTCTTTTTTCCCGACGGTCCGGCTGAATTTTCTCAGGATCTCACGCCGCCGCTGGGAGTTCTTGGGTTTCCTATCCATGTTTTCTCAACTCCATGAACCGCCTGACCATGTCGGCTTCGAGCCTTGCGGCAGCAGTGCGGGCCATCTTCTCGCGGTCGTCCATGGCCTTGAACTGTTCTTCGAGCACCTGTTCCAGCTGCCCGAGATCGGGGATCCTGACGGCATTGCGGGTCGAGATGAGGACATCGGGACCTTTCTTAACCAGGATCCCGTCATCCACGGCGAAATAGCTCTCGGAAGAGCCCTCCGGGACAATGACGAGGAGGCCGGCCGTCAGAGCGGCGACGAAGTCGATGTGTCTCGGCAGGAGGCAGAACGACCCATTGGCGGCCTCGGCCACGACCTTGGTCACCTCCTGGTGTTCCAGGATCTCTGATGGGAGCACGATCTTACAATTCATCCGATTTCAACTCGTCGATGGTGCCGATCATGCAGAAGTTCGCTTCAGGCTGATCAGCGAATTCATCATTCAGGATGCATTCACACCCTCTCAGCGCATCCTCCAGGGAAACCATCTTTCCCTTCAGCCCGGTGAACTGCTCCGTGGTGAAGAAGGGCTGGGTAAAGAACCGTTCGAGCCTCCGTGCGCGGTAGACGATCCGCTGGTCTTCCCTGGAGAGCTCATTGATGCCGAGCATGGCGATAATGTCCTTGAGGTCTTCGTAGATATTCAGCGTTTTTCTGATCTCCTGTGCGATCCTGTAGTGTTTTTCACCGACCACGTGGGGGATCAGCATCTTGGATCCCGACTGGAGCAGGTCAACCGCGGGGTAGAGGCCTTCACTGGCCCGTTTGCGCGAGAGCACAATGGAGGCGGAGAGGTGGCCGAAGGTGTGCACAGCAGAAGGATCGGTGAAATCGTCTGCCGGGACGTAGACTGCCTGGATGGAGGTGATGGCTCCGTTGGCTGTGTTGCAGATGCGCTCCTCGAGCTCGGCGAGCTCGGTGGAGAGCGTGGGCTGGTACCCGAGCCGGGAGGGGATCTGCCCCATGAGGCCCGACACTTCAGAGCCAGCCTGGATGAACCGGAAGATGTTGTCCATCATGAGGAGCACATCCTGGCGCATATCATCCCGGAAATACTCGGCAATGGTCAGCGCTGCATGTCCCACGCGGAACCTCGCCCCCGGCGGTTCGTTCATCTGGCCGAACACCATGACCGTGTTATCGAGGACCCCTGCATCGAGCATGTCACGGTAGAGCTCTTCACCCTCGCGGCACCGCTCGCCCACACCGCAGAAGATGCTCACGCCCTGGTATGCCTTCACCGTGTTGTTGATCATCTCGGTGATGAGCACCGTCTTTCCTACACCGGCACCACCGAACAGGCCTGCCTTGCCTCCGCGCTCGAGGGGTGCCAGGACATCGATGGCCTTGATCCCGGTGGTGAAGATCTCGGAGGCCGTTAACTGCTCTGAGAGGGGGATGGTCTTCTGGTGGATGGACCGCCTGTCTCCTTCGATGGCTCCCTTGTAGTCGATGGGCTCACCGAAGACGTTGATGACCCTGCCGAGAAGATTCTTTCCCACCGGCACGTCAATGGTGTGCCCGGTGTTGGTGACACGGGAACCCCGTGCGAGACCCTGGGTGGGGGTCAGGGCGACTCCGCGGACGAGGTGCTCGTTGAGGTGGGTGAGCACCTCGATGACGATGGAGTCGTCATCCCCGGTTCTCAATACATGGTAGATGGACGGGAGATTATCAGGAAAGAACGTGTCAACAACGCTGCCACGAACGGATTCAACGATACCGGCGCCGGTGTGTTCATTCATCGCCATAGCCCCTTTACGCCTCTCCTGGTGCGCACACAGGATAAGATTGTCGTATGTTCCTCAATCCGTTCAGAAACCATACGGTATGTTAGAGAATTATAAGATGGAAGAAGGTGCAGTCAATGCCATGCCCTTTTTTTGGGGTGTCCCGGGAAAAAGAGACCAAGGAGGTCGTGATTATGAACAATCGTTTCTGACAGCCACCGCCATGGTGTTATGCACTATTGTGAACCACGGGGTCGATCGTGCTCAGCTTCTCGATGGGAATGTGGCAGAGGATGCGATGACCCCTCCCGCCACTCTGCCAGGGCGGAATCTGTTCTTCACAGATCTTCCCACCGTGGGGCAGCATCTCGGATCGCCTCGGACACCGGGTGTGAAAGCGGCATCCGGCAGGCGGGTTGAGGGCACTGGGAATAGTCCCGCTCAGTCTGAGCACCTTCTGTTCCGCCTCTGGATCCGGGATGGGGACAGCGGAGAGCAGGGCTTCGGTGTAGGGATGGTAGGGGGGGTCGTAGATGGATTCCGCTGGCCCGATCTCCACCACCTGGCCGAGATACATGACCGCGATATCATCGGAGAAAAACCTCACGACACTCAAGTCATGGGCGATAAAGATCATGGACGAACCGAAGGTCTGCTGGATCTCAAGGAGCAGGTTGATCACTGCCGCCTGGACAGACACATCAAGGGCCGAAACGGGCTCGTCACAGATGATCAGGTCCGGCCTGCTGGCAAGGGCGCGTGCGATTCCCACCCGCTGTTTCTCTCCCCCGCTAAGCTGCCGGGGGAGCCGGTCATAGTAGGCTTCTCCAAGCCTGACAGCCTTGAGAAGGCGGATCACCTCGTTTCTCACCTGTTTTCTGGGTACGGTTTTGAATCTCCTGATGGGCCGTGCAATCTGTCTTCCCACAGCATACGAGGGGTTCAAGGTCGAGTCAGGGTTCTGGAAGACCATCTGCATTTCTTTGATAAGCTGCGACTCTCTTTGAGAGACAGTATGCTGAATATCGATGCCCATGAACTCAAGACTGCCATCAGTGACTGGTTCGAGCCCGATGAGTCCCTTGACCAGGGTTGATTTTCCACACCCGGACTCGCCGACGATCCCCAGGGTGTGCCCCATGGAAAGGCGGACGCTCACATCATCGACTGCCCGGACATAGCTCTTTTCACCCAGACCAAGGATGCTCACCACAGAATTGGATTCCTGGCGATAGTAGACCTTGAGGTTATCGATCCTGAGGAGTTCTTCCTGGTCCAGCTGCCGTTCTCCGACATCCTGGACCAGGTTCTTATCTTCAGTCCTTCGCCTGGTCCTCTGTCTGCTCTCGATTTCCCGGGCATAGATGCACCGTGCACGATGATCTGTTCCCATTGGGATCAATGAGGGCCTGTCTTCTCTGCATTCGTCCGTTGCGTAGTCGCACCGGGGAGCGAACACGCAGGCATCCCTCGGTCGTGCCGCAGGTGGGGGTACACGACCCCTGATGGGCTGGAGAATGGAGTCGGTCTTGCTCTCCCCCAGTCTCGGAACACTCGCGAGGAGACCCATAGTGTAGGGGTGACGCGGTCGTTTGAAAATATCCTCAGCGGTGCCGGTCTCAACCATCTCCCCTGCGTACATGACACAGAGGAAATCACTCACCCGTGCAACGACACCGAGGTTGTGTGTGATGAAGATGTTCGCAGTCTGGAATTCATCCTTGAGTTCCTCGATCAGATCGAGCACTGCGGCCTCAACGGTCACATCCAAGGCTGTTGTGGGTTCGTCCATGATGAGCAGGGCAGGGTTGTTGAGCATGGCCATGGCGATCACAACCCGCTGCTGCTGCCCTCCGGAGAGCTGATGGGTATAGCGGTTCATGATGTCTGCAGGGTCCGGCATGTAGACACGCTCGAGCATGGCAATCGAGCGCTCCCAGGCCTCTTTTCCGGTCATGTCCGTATGGCAGGTGAGCACCTCTGAGAGCTGGTCTCCTATTCTGACAGAGGGGTTGAGGGCCTGCATGGGATCCTGGTAGACCATGGCTATCCTGTTCCCCCGGAGACGCTTCAACTCAGCATCTGATCGAGAAATGAGCTCGTTTCCCTGGAACCGTATGCTCCCCCCGGTGATCTTTCCGTTGGCACCGAGGAAATTGACGATCCCAAAGGCAATGGTGCTCTTGCCGCATCCGGACTCACCGACCAGTCCAAGGGTCTGGCCGGGCTTCACGGAAAATGACACGCCTCGAACAGCCTCGACATCTCCTGAACGGGTTTCGTAGGCGATTCCGAGATCAATGACCTCGATGACCGGTTGATCGCTGTTTTCATGCGTATGTATCAAAGTTCTCTGTTGTCTTCCTCTCTTATTGATATCTCATGGATTCTTCCCTGAGACCGTCGGCCAGGAGGTTCAGGCCCACCACGAGCGATGCAATGGCAATCGATGGCCACAGTGAGGCCCACGGGCTGCCCATGAGGATGAACTCTCTGCCCTTTGCGACCATGCTGCCCCAGTCCGGAGACGGGGGAGGCATGCCCAGCCCCAGAAATCCCAGTGTCCCCATGGCGAAGATCGCATACCCGACCCGCAGCATGGAATCGACAATGATGGGCCCTCGGGCATTAGGGAGAATCTCGATGAACATGATGTACAGCGGACTCTCTCCACGTGTCTGAGCAGACTTGACATATTCACGTGTTTTGATGTCCAGGGTGAGACTTCTCACGAGCCGGGCAATGCCCGGGGTTCCCACAATGGTCATGGCGATCACCACGTTAATGGCAGAAGCCCCGAGGGATGCCATGATCAGCAGGTAGAGAAGGATAATGGGAACCGCCATCATGGCATCTAACAGCCTCATAACCAGTTCGTCGATCCATGCTCCATAGTACCCGCTCACCAGCCCCAGGGTCGTGCCGATGAGCAGTGCTATCAGGACTCCCCAGAGAGCGGTTCCTCCGGGAATCCAGAAGTTCTCGGTAATCGGGAGAATGACGAGTACTACTCTGGCTCCGTAGATCAGACGTGACCAGAGGTCTCTCCCGAGTTCATCGGTTCCGAGGATATGCTCTGACGACGGGCCGGCATTGGGAGACATCCAGTCCTGTTCATATGGAGTATATAAAGTCAGAAATGGTGCGAAGATCGCAACGACCACCCAGAACAGAACGATAACGAGCCCCACCGTCGCTGTCTTTGACGCGAGCACGAAGGAGAATCCACGCGAGAGACCCCTGAGGATGCCTCTCGTCTCATCACTGCCGACAAAGGTTTGTGCATCTGCCGGCGGGGAAGCTGTTGTTCTTTTCTCATTCATCTGGTTATCTCATCCAGGGATTTGCTCATGCTCCTTGTGCACGATCAGGTATATCTGATTCTCGGGTTCAGAAAGGTGTATACGATATCCGCCACGAACTGCGTGCCCACCGCGAGCAGAACGAGGATCATGGCCCCTGCCTGCAGGGCATTGATGTCCTTGAACAGAGCTGAATCAAGGAGATACTTGCCGAGCCCCGGATATCCGAACACCACCTCCACGATGACAATGCCTCCCATGAGCCAGTTTACGTGCAGCATGATCACGGTAATGGGTGCCATCAGAGCATTGCGTACCGCGTGCCTGACGATGATGCGCCAGTAGGGCAGTCCCTTGAGGAACGCTGTCCGGATATAGGGGGCCCGCATCACCTCGACCATGCTTGCCCTGGTGATCCGCAGGATGTACCCCAGCTCGATCAGGGTGAGGGTGAGAACCGGCAGGATAAGCATGTCCAGACGTTGCCACGGGGCCTTTTCTCCGAATACTGTTGCCCCGGGTACGAGACCGAGCCACACCGACATGATCAGGATCAGGAAGATACCTGTTGCAAATTCTGGAATGACCGAGAAGGTCATCCCCCCGATGGAAAGAAACCGGTCTTTGAACGAGCCTTCCTTGACGCCTGCAAGCAATCCAAGCACAAGTGCCAGGGGCATGACGATTGTAAAGGCGATTCCGGCGAGTACCAGTGAGTTTCTGAGGCGGGGAAAGAGACTCTTGGAAACTGGTCTGCCGGTTCTCAGGGAAACGCCGGGGTCGCCACGAATGAATCCTTTCTTCAGGGGGAGATACTCGGTGGGGCCTCCACTCGTTTTCATCCACCCCGTTCCCATGATGAAGGTCCACACCTTCAGGTCACTCCCCTTTTCCCACAGGACTGCGTGGTTCCGGGTGTCGATACCCCAGAACCTGCTCACCCCTGAGTCGTCCCTGGACCAGGCGTCGTTGTCGACGTGTTCGCTCGTCGTGCCATCTGGTTGCTTCACGACTGAGATGAGGTCGTCACCGGAAAGCTTCCATCTCACGAGTGATCCGTCGTCTCTGAGTGCCCACCACTCCTCGAAACCCTCCTCAGAAGTGATTCGCCTCAAGGGAAACCCCGTTTTTGACGAAGCGTGCCAGTCGCTCCCCACGAGCCAATAGACATAACGCTGGTAGGCAGGTTTATCGAGGCCCATCTGGACGAGAAATGATTGTTCCTGTTCAGGCGTTACAAAACTTCCGAGCACATTTCTTGCAACATTGCCCGGGGACGACTCGGTGATGAGAAACACGGCCATGGAGACCAGCACCATGGTGAGCAGAAGGAGCAGAAATCTCCTGAGGATGAACTTGCCCACTGATTCAGCTCCTTCTCTCCGCCAGAATGAATGGTCTCTGTCCGGTTCTCTGATGATCAGTTCGGTGGATGGTCATGCTGCACGTTCCCGGCTTCTGTCAAGACCAGGGCTCTAGTTTCTTCCTTATCTTGCCATCCACACGTTATTGAACAGCAGGTAGCCGTTGGGGTGAGGCTTTACCTGCTTGATGGTGGCACGGGTTGCCATCCAGACGTTTCTCCACCAGGCGATCCCTATCGATCCTCGCTCCATCTGGATATCCTCGAGCCTGCAGAAAAGTTTCCTGCGTTCTTCGGCATCGAGAATTCCGTTGGCCTGCATCAGAAGCTCGGTAAATTCCTTGTCAACCCACCTGGTTTCATTCCAGGCGACGGGCTTTCCGTCTTCACCGGCTACGTAGGCAAGGTTCATGATCATGGTGCCCAGGGGTCTGTGGGTCCACGGGGTGATTCCCAGGTCCACCTCTGTCCACTTCTCCCAGTACTGGCTCGTGGGCATGGTCTGTATGTTGATTCTGAACCCTGCGGGAGCGGCATCCTGCTTCAGAACCTCGGCGTAGCGCACCACGTCGGTCCAGTCGCTTCCCACCGCGAGGGTGACATCGATCCCATTCGGATAACCCGCTTCCCGGAGGAGTTGCTTTGCCTTTTCCGTGTCGTAGTTCGGAATATCCTTGGTGCAGTACTCGGGATGGTTCGGGTAGACGTGTGTGTCATGGCCGAGCGCTCCTTCACCGAAATACGCAAGGGCAAGAATCTTCTGTCGGTGCTGGCAGAGCTTGAGGGCGGATCTCACCCGGTTGTCTGACCAGGGTTTCATGTCCACCCTCATTCTCAGAACCCGTGTCGTACCGGTCGCAATGGGTTGGAGGGAGACGTTCTTGTCGTTCCCGAGTGCCTGGTACACATCGGTTCCCGCAGAATCTCCCAGGTCGATCCCATGGATTTCCCCCGACTGAAGTGCGGCAATCTGTGGAGACATCTCGGTCCCCATGTCGACGAACTCCATGCCCTCCATATAGGGGAGACTCTTTCCATCGGCGCCTTCCTGCCAGTAGTCGCTGCGGCGTTTGAGTACACAGCGTTCGCCTTCAAGGTAGGTTTCCAGTGTGTATGGGCCGGTGCCATGTGGATTCTTGATGAAGTCACCTTCAAAGGTCCTGTGGTTGAGCACCAGGGCAGGGTAGTGGAAGAGGTGTTCGGGAACGGCGATTTCCGGCCGCTTGAGATGGAGCTTGACCTGGTGTTTCGTCACCTGCTCGATACCGGTGGGATCGAGGTAGGACCCCACCATTCCCAGCAGGGATGAACCAACGTCCTTGTTCAACCACTGGTTGAAGGTGAAAATCACATCATCGGCTGTGAATTCGTCTCCATTGTTGAACCTCACTCCCGTTCTCAGGTTCAGGGTCCAGGTCTTCAGGTCCTCACTTGCCTTCCAGTTCTCCAGCAGGAGGGGGTGGGTGATATTTTTTTCATCCGTCACGGTGAGATATTCTGCCACCTGCCTGAGCTGGTTTGACGGAGCGATCCAGGAAAACTGTGCCGGATGTGTCACCTTCTGGACCTGGGATGAGAATTTCAGTACACCACCGCGCTGAACTGGTGCTGCATAGACCCTTGTCGGCCTGAAGATACCTGCCATCTGGTACGCTGCTGCAGCCGACACCCCCAGCAAGGTCGCATACCGGACAAACTCGCGACGAGACAGTCTGCCTTTATGGAGCAGATCGTTCAGATCCTTGATCAGTGAATGATTGTCTCCCTTTCCCTCCATAGTGTCCTCCTTTCACGTTCATGCAATAACTCGTGGTTCTCGATAGGTCGTAAGACAAGAAAATCCGGTGTGGCTCAAAGGCTCTCCTGAATCTTGTTGGATGATATAACTATACGATAACAGGCTGAAATGTCAAGTGAGTGGAACTAATTGAGGGTGTAAAAGCGGGAGAAAACTCGATTATGTTCATCTCATGGCCATAAAATGGAATTATTGACTGAAGTTTCGCACACCGAATCAGTTCAAGTCAATAGAGGTATTTTCAAGGATATCCATAAGGTAGAAGAAGTGATGGACATCGGTATCTGATGAAAATAGCTGACTTGACAGCATGACGAT
>DSBG01000054.1 GCA_011046135.1 Deltaproteobacteria bacterium | reverse complement strand
CAATAAAATAAAAACGCTACAAAGACAGGCTTACGGCTTCAGAGATAAAGAGTTCTTTAAACTGAAAATCTTGGCCCTTCATGAGTCCAAGTATGCTTTAGTGGGATGAACCATACTTTCAGCGTTCATGAAGGGGAGAATGATTACCGTTCAGAGGGTTCACGGACAACGACTGCGACCAGGGATGCTCTCTTTTCCATGGTTCCGGTTGATCGTCTCATGCTATACTTCCTGCAGATCCTGCCACGGGAGGGAACATGGGCGAATGGCACAAGACCGGTTGCGTGCTCTGCGCGCAGAACTGCGGGCTGGAAGTCTTCGTGGAAGACAACCGGATCCTCAAGACCCGGGGGGACAGAGAAAATCCCCGCTCCAGGGGCTATGTGTGCCGCAAGGGGGCAAACATCGTCTTCCATCAGCACCACAAGGACAGGCTCACTCACCCCCTCAAGAGGGTCGGTGCCTCCTTCAGAGAGATTTCCTGGGATCAGGCGATCCGGGAGATCGCGAGTAGGCTCAGGGACATCATAACGGCCCATGGCCCGAAATCCTTTGCGTACATGGGTGGCGGAGGACAAGGGTGTCATTTTGATGCAGCCTTCGGTGTCCGGCTCATGAGGGCCCTGGGTTCACGGTTCCACTACAGCCCCCTGGCCCAGGAGCTCACCGGCATCTTCTGGGCCAGCGGCCGCTTTACCGGAAGACAGTTCCTCTTTGCCATTCCGGACGAACATGCTTCAGACATGCTGCTGGCCATCGGGTGGAACGGGATGCAGAGCCACCAGATGCCACGGGCGCCCCTGGTGCTCAAGGAGTTTTCCAGAAACCCCGACAAGCTCCTGGTGGTCATCGACCCGAGAGGCTCCGAGACCGCTGAAATTGCCGATATCCACCTTCGCGTCCGTCCCGGGACCGATGCCCTGCTCACCAAGGCGATGATCGCCATCATCCTCCAGGAGGAATGGCACGATGTGGACTACATCAGGGATCATGTCACGGGATTTGCAGAAATCGAGGGCTGGTTCGCGAACTTCGATGCACGAAAAGCCTTAAAGGTTTGTGAACTCGACTACGAACAGGTGCACGCTGTCTGCAATCTGCTCGCAACCAGGAAGTGGAGCATGCACACCGACCTCGGGATCTACATGAACCGCCACAGCACGGCGGCATCCTACCTCCACCTCGTGCTCGCGGCGATCTGCGGAAGGCTCTGCACCAGGGGCGGTAACATCATCCCGGGTCATCTCATGCCCCTGGGATCCCACACGGACGAGCGGGACCCCAAGACGTGGCGAACCGTGGCAACGGACTACCCGGCACTCATGGGTGTCTTTCCGCCGAACGTCCTGCCCGAGGAGATCATGAACCAACATCCCGACAGAACCCGTGCCGTGCTCTGCTGTCAGTCCAACCCGCTGCGTTCCTACGCCGACACAACCGCATACGAGGAGGCGTTCAAGCACCTCGATCTGCTGGTCACCTGTGAACTTGCCTTCACAGAAACTGCCTCCCTTTCCCACTACGTGCTCCCCGCCAGATCCGGTTACGAGTCGTGGGACGGAACCTTTTTCGCTTGGACCTTCCCGGAGATCTACTTCCAGATGCGCCGCCCGGTCGTGGAGCCAGCGGGAGAACCCCTCGAACTGGGCAAGATCATCGTCCGGCTTGCAGATGCCCTGGGTATCATACCGGAGATCCCCTTGTCCCTTGCCGAGGCAGCCTCACGTGACCGCATGACTTACGGCATGGAACTCATGACCCTTGTCCAGGAGAATCCCGCCGTACTGAAAGACCTGCCCTTTATCCTTGCAAAAACCCTGGGCAGAACGCTGGGTTCCGTGAACCTTGCAGCCCTGTGGGGCCTCCTCCAGGCAACGCCCAAAGCATTCAGAAAGGCGGCTGCACGAGCAGGATTCACCCCTGGTGTCACGCTCGGGGAAGAGGTGTTCCAGGCCCTCCTCGACCATCCCGAGGGGGCCGTCATCGGAACCCTCGACGCCCATGACAACTTCAGCATGCTCGCCACCGAGGACAAGCGTATCCACGTCCACATTCCCGAGATGGAGGACTGGGTCAGGGGCATCGATCCCCTATCAGAACAGGAGGCCCTGAAGTCCGAACCGTCATACCCCTTCATCCTCCAGGCAGGGCGGCACATGAGTATGAACGCCAACACCCTCATGCGCGATCCCTCCTGGAACGAAGGAAAGCGGGCCTGTACGCTCTCCATGCATCCCGAAGACGCCCGCGATCTCAGCATCATCGACGGGCAGCGGGTAAAGATTACAACCGAGGCAGGGACGGTTGACCTCGAGGCTGAACTCACCACGACGACCAGGAGAGGTCAGGTTATCATCCCCCACGGGTTCGGGCTGGTGTATGACGGCAGGGAACATGGCGTGAATGTCAACCGCCTGACGAAGAACACATATCGCGATCGATTCGCCGGCACACCCCTGCACCGGTTTGTTCCCTGTCGAATCGAGCCGATGTAACGGGACCCCCCGCACACCCGGAACGAGGCTCCACTGAACTTCGAAAGACTCATCTTCAGGGATCTGAACGACCTACCCCACCGGGCATCGTCACCGGAGGCTTTTGAGCGGTCCGCCTGCTGATCCCGCGATCAGCAGGGGTACAACCCTCTTTTGGCTCCTCAGTACGTTGCCCCGCCTTCATCGTAGATCTTCCGCAGCAGATCCTTGTCGACCGTTGAGCCATCGACGAAGTGGTTCGGCTCCGCTCCACAGTAGGGACAGTTTGATTCGGCATCGGTGATCACTTCTCCGCAAATTCCACACACAATTTCTTTCATGCTGGTATCTCCTTTTTTGTGTCGGTGTTTTCGTCTTACCCTAGTTCGCTCCGGGCGGGGTTCATCTTCTCCCAGGAATCGCACCGCATCCCAAGGAGAAAGATCCTTTCCCGCCTTTCTCGAGCGGTTCAGATTCGCTTCTTGATCCAGGCGATAATGCCCCCGATGAGGGGAAATCGTTCAAAGAGCGCCAGGGTTTCCCAGTAATCGTGGTGGAAGACCACCTGCCCGGCATCGTCGAAGCGAACGTGCGACATGCCGGGAAGCTCCAGGGGGGCGTCTCCATAGCGCTTCAGCTTCAGGTGCATGATCCAGCGGAAATAGTAGTTTCCCTCGCTGTAGCCCACGTCCCACACCTCGAAGGTACACTCGTCAAAGGCCTCGGTGGTGCTGAGAAAGTACTCCTTGATGTTTTGCCTTCCTCGAACCTGCCTGATGCCGTCTTCGAAGTAGGCATCCTGTGCGTAGAGATCATCGGTGGACTGAGTGATTCTTTCGGGGGAAAAAACCGCGTAATACTCCTTGAACCGTTCGATGGCCTTTTTCTCGAGATCACTGCCGTGTTCCACGAGGCTGATCCTTCCCGGTTCGGTATCGCGCAGAGCACTGTAGGTGATGGCGATATCGTGCACGCCCCGCGTGCCGCTTCCAGAGCACCCTGCAAGGACCATGATGAAGATACAGAGAGCGCCAGGAATGAGTCGTGTGATCATATCAGCGTCCTTTCTTTCATGACTATCAGAATTCTTTCATGAACGCGTTGCTTCCTGTCTTCGGCAGCCACCAGACTGCCTCTTCAAGCACAAGGGCTCAGTCTCTTGAATGAATTCGTCCCGTTATCCTCACCTCGAACCCAGCCTCCTGTTTCCTTCCCGCGTGATCACAACCTGGAGGTCTCCAAGTACCCTCAGGGCAAACTGGGCCTCGCAGATCGAGAGATAGTATTCCCACTTCCTCCGGAAAGACCGATCGAAACCCATGCCCGAGACCTGTCGTTCGGCACCAAGAAATCGCTCTCGCCAGTGCCTGAGCGTCTCGGCGTAGTGCGCCGCAATATTTTCCACATCCTCCACCTGGAGGCGAGAGTGCGCTGTCATGGCATTGCACAGGGAGGTCAGCGAGGGGAGGACCCCTCCGGGAAAGATGTGCTTCTGGATCCAGTTGGGTTCACTCCGGTGAGCATCGTAGCGCTGGTCCGGAACGGTGATTACCTGCAGGACCATGAGCCCGTCGGGCTTCAGGAGCCGATCACACCGGGCAAAGAATTCACCCAGATGCTCATGTCCCACGGCCTCGAGCATCTCGATGGAGACGATCCTGTCATAGGTGCCCTCGAGAGTGCGATAGTCCTGGAGGAGGATCTCCACCCGGTCTTCAAGGCCCTGGGCCTGCACTGCCTTACGCGCATACTCATACTGCTTCCTCGATACCGTGATGCCTCTCACCGAGCAACCGGTCCTGCGGGCGGCCTCGATGGCGAACCCGCCCCACCCGCATCCGATCTCCAGGACATGGTCGCCCTGATAGAGCCTGGCCTTCTCGATGACACGCAGAATCTTGTTGAGCTGGGCCTCATCCAGGGTTTCGGAACCCTGCGGGAAATAACCGCAGGAATACATCATGCGCGTATCGAGGAACGTTGCGAAAAACTCGTTGTTCAGGTCGTAGTGTGCGGCGATGTTCTCCCTGCTCCCGAAGAGGGTGTTCGGCCTGCTGCGATGGAGGGAGAAGTCCTTGAAACGTGACAGGGCCGAGAGCGCGATGTTTCCATCAGAGATGGCCTGCCTGTTCTCGATGAGGAGCTTCAGGACATCCAGGAGATTTTCACTGTCCCAGAGTCCTTCCATGTAGGCCTCACCGAACCCGACCTCACCGTGAAGGACAACCCGGGAAAAGAAGCTGTAGTCGTTGACCATGATGCGCGCTGCGCGTGAGGAGAACTCTGGGGTTCCGAACGTTTTCCGTGCTCCATCGGGCAGAACGACCTCGAGCACGCCGATCCTCACGGAGGAAAGGAGCCCCTCGATCATGCCCATGAAGATTCTCTGGGAAGGCGTCGGCGGCAACTTCTTGATGGTCATGGGGCTCATGGGAACCGGTTTGTGGTGAAGGGGGAGTTTCTTTCCAAAGAAGAGCTTGACTGCCTCCCAGTGAATCCTCCCGAGGGTGAGGTGCGGGATGAGGGGGTGGGAGAGCACAACAGAGAGAAGGGAGCGGGTTTCGAAGGGACGCCTCCTTCCCCAGAGCCGGGCAGTGAATGCCTTTTCTCCCTCTTTGTACAGGTCAATACTGATCTCGATCTCTTCACCCGGGGCGGAGAAACACAATTCATAGGTACCTTCCAAGTCGTTGAACGGGGAGACATGAAATTCCTTGGCGACCCGGAAACACGCAGGATAGCTCCCCCTGGTTCCTTCCTGATGGGTAAGGGGATAGACGTGACGCTCTCCGAAGGTGTTGTTCACCTCTGCAACAACGCACTCGAGCTGTCCCGAGGCATTGTAACAGTAGTAGAAGTTCACCGGGTTGAAGACGTTCCACAGCAGGCGGGCGGAAGTGACCAGCACGATGCGTTCCACCGGTGTTGCAATACCGTGTTCCTCGAGAAATGCCGTGAGTTTTCTCCTGATATTCTCAGACCCCGGGGTAAGGTAATCCCCATCGTGGAGGGAAACAAGCCTGACCCTGTTGTATCCGAAGACTGGTATGGCCCTGTCAATCTCCTCGAGTTCATCGAGGTCGATGCACGTGAAGTACAGGCTGTAGTACAGTCTGTGCCATACGGGCTTGAACCGTATGTGCTCCACTGATCCGACGTAGATGCAGGAGTTCATAACCTCATTCCGAATGACGCTGCCACGTTCAACGCCGACCTCACACCATCTTCGTGAAAACCATACCCGTGGTAGCTTCCGCAGTAGTACGTGTTTCTCCTCCCCGAGATTTCTCGAAGCCGGGGCTGCGTGGCAATGGTATCGAAAGAGAATCGAGGGTGCGTGTACACCATGTCCCTGATAATACGTCCCTCCTCGAAGGTCCTGTGCGGATTGAGCGTCACGCAGTAGGTGTTCCGGGTGGTCAGACTCTGGAGACGGTTCATGTTGTAGGTCAGCACAACGGGGGACCCTGATGTTACATCTGACAAACGCAGGTAGTTCCAGGACAACCAGATCTTTTTCTCAGGAGGGAGCACAGCGGTATCCGTGTGCAGAACGGTACGATTTTTCGAGTACGTCCATACGTTAAGGAGGGCCGCTTCCTCTTCAGAGGGATCACAGAGCATCTCGAAGGCCTCGTCTGCATGACATGCGACGACAACCCTGTCATACCGCTCCTCCTCGAGTCCATCGGCCTTGATGAAGACCGAGTTGTCTTCTCTGCGGATGCCGCGAACCGGAACGCCCTGAAGGACCCTCCCCCTGAAGCCGTTCAGGAAGGCCTTCACATACGTATGACTTCCCCCGGTGATGGTATACCACTGGGGGTGGCGGATGATGGAGAACAGCCCGTGGTTTTCGAAAAACCGTGCGAAGGTCTCCATGGGAAAATCGAGCATCTTCACGTCCGGGGCTGACCACACGGCAGCAGTGATGGGGAGAAGATAGTCTTCGATGAAGAATCGGTTGTAGCGGTGGGCCTTGAGATACTCTCCCATGGTAAACCCGGCAAGCCTTCCCTGGTGCAGGAGGCGCGGGGTACCCTGGTTGAAGGAGAGGATCCCCAGGATCATCCTCCAGAAGGAAGGGTTCAGGATGCTTCTCCGCTGGATGAAAAAGGTGTCTGCGTTCAGACTTCCGTAGAAAAAGTTTCGTGATGGGTCATAGTAGCTGAAGGACATGGTGCTCTTCTGCCTGGCAACCCCGAGCTGATCGAGAAATTTCAGGAAATTCGGGTAGGTCTTGTCGTTGCAGACAATGAACCCGGTATCGACAGGAGTCCCGGCGTCAACTCCATCTTCGATGAGAATGGTGTGGGTGTGGCCACCGATGTAGTCGTTCTTCTCATATAGGGTGATGTCGTGGGAACGCTGAAGAACATGGGCTGCAACAATGCCTGCTACACCGGCACCCACAACGGCGATCTTGAGTCCCGAGCTGTTCTCCATGATCTTTTTCCCCTCCTCAAGGATAATCAGTATCCTTTATAATAGGTCAGTTACAGGCGGTTTTCAATACGGCCACGGCCTGGTGATGTTCAAGGAAGCGCCCTTTTTGCATGTGAATCACGACCTGCTAACGTCACGTCTCTCCCAGCAGAGATCGCTTCAATCCCCTGTCTAGAGGGTTAGCTCCAATCCAGATGGAAAAAATGGCATTGGCAAAGTCCAGGCCTTCAAAGACACCGATCACTTCATTGTTGAGCGTCAGTTCTGATCCGTGCCCCGGAAAGTAGGTGAAGGCATACCGGTCTGAGGGCTGAACATCGCGGTAGGTTCTGTCCAGGGCATCGATCCTGCTCGAGAGCCGTTCCCTGACTGAAGGGGACACATTCGCCTCGATCCCTGCGCGGGTTGCCTTGATAAATCCCTGGGCACTGATAGCATGGAAGTATTCGATCTCGATGCGTTTGGGAATATCCATGAAAACGCGTGAGGCCGGAGCCCCCCGTTCAAGATACAAAGAGGCGACATAGGCCTTGAACACAACGCGGTACCTGAGGAGGCCGGCACCAACGAGGTCGAGGTAAACGCCTTTTCTGGCGATGCTCGTTTCAAAGACCACCCCTTCGACTTCGAGCTGCTGGGGGGGCATCCCGCTGACCCGGGATGCACCAGGATGAGTGGCCAGAACCACACTGATCATGGCCAGAGACACCTTCAGGATCAATTTCATGGATATCCCGGTGGACCACACCCGGTCTTTTCTGCCTGTTTGAGCGACGTTCATACAGACCCCCATCGTGCCCTCTCCTGGCTTTTCCTCTCGAGGGCGAAACGTGCTGCACGGTATCCGCACATCCCGTGTACCCCGGCACCTGGCGGGGTAGAAGAAGAACAGACATACACCCCTGGTATGGGCAGGGCGTAGGGATGAAGCGATGCCACGGGCCTGGTGAAGAACTGCCTGAGATCATGGGCTCCCCCTGAAATGTCCCCGCCGACGAGGTTTGCATTGAATACCTCGAGGTCCCTGGTGTTCATCGATCTGCTGGCCAGGATCTGATCGTGAAACCCCGGTGCAAACCGCTCCACCTGCTGTTCTATTCTGCCGGTCATGTCCAGGAGCGACCCGTTGGGCACATGACAGTACGCCCATGCAGTATGACAGCCCTCGGGCGCCCGTGAAGGATCGAGGATGCTCGGCTGCACGAAGATCACGAAGGGTTTTTCCGGGTGTCTGCCGTGCCACACCTGGTGTTCCGACAGCGCGATCTCTTCGAGTGTGCCCCCCAGGTGGAGGGTGCAGGTGTCGAGACACTCGGGCGCCTTCCAGGGAACAGGGCCCTTGAGCGCCCAGTCCACCTTGAAAATCCCGGGACCATAGCGGTATCGCATGAGAGCGTTCCGGTACCGGGAGGGGAGATGTCTTCCCAGAATGCTCAGGATCTGTCTCGGCGTGAGATCGAGAAAAACCTCGTTGGCATTCCTGAAATCATCCCTGGTCTGAACAGGCATTGACGTGAGAATGGAGCCTCCGGCCTCTTTCAGGGTTTGAACGAGCACATCCGCAATCTTTCCGGACCCTCCCCTGGCTATAGGCCAGCCGGGAGAGTGACAGCTCGCCGCCATAACCAGGGCAAAGGCAGAACTCAAGGGGTGTTCCAGGGGCAGGATCGAGTGTGCCCCGAGCCCGGCAAGCACTGCCCGGGCCTGTGTGGAACTGAACACTGCCGGGGCCAGCAGACTCACCGGAAGGGTTGACCTCAACCCGAGGGAGAGGAACAGGCATGGATGTCCCAACAAGTGCAGCGGCTGCAGGATATCCCCGAGAAGATCGCAACATCTGCCGGCAAAGGGACCGAGAAAACGCCGGTAGTTCAGGCCATCTCCCTGAAGTCCATCCATGGTCTTGACCAGGTCGCGATAGATCACGGTGGCCGTTCCATCATCAAAGGGGTGGGCCAGGCTCGCCTCGGGAAACAGCCAGGAAGGCCCTGCCATGTCACCGCCGAGTGATCTGAAAAACGGGCTCGTGAGGGCAAAGGGGTAGATGGCCGAGCCGGTATCGTGAAAAAATCCCGGCAAGGTCGTTTCTTCGGAGCTGAGACAACCGCCCGGGATCTCCTTTTTTTCCACGAGAAGCACATCTCTGCCTGCGCGTAAAAGGGTGATGGCTGCCGCGAGGCCATTCGGCCCCGATCCTACCACGAGGGCATCACAGGGTCCTCTGCTCTGCACGATGTCGTCGTACTCCTGCATGGTTCAGAGAAACCGCTTCCTCAGCATAGCGAGCGTGGTGCGAATCTGTGCATTGTCCCAGATATTTCCTGCATACTCCCACCGGAGATCATCGGCCACACGGGTCTTGTGTACCTCCACCCGCGCAGAAACCCCAAAATGCTGTGCCAGGCTGGTGAGAACATGCTTCCAGATCTTTTCCTGAAGCCTGGATCCTGCGATGCGAAACCCCAGCTCGTTGAGAGGGTCGCTGGAGCGCGCAAAACCAACGACCTGGGCCACGGTGACTCCCTGATCCTCGTATGCGCTGAAGGTCACCCAACCGGACTCCGGGTGTCCCTGGGGCGTCATGAAGGTGAACTGCTCTTCATCTGCATAGACCACCCACACCCCTGTGGAAATCAATCCCCCCGGGGTTGTTGCATTGATAATGACGGCTTCACCCGGAACGATACCCCTCCGGGTCGGATAGAACCGGTTCTGTTCGGGCTGGAATTGTTGAAAATGCTCCTTGAGCTCGCTGATAACCTCTTTCGGACTTACCGAAACACCGGCGAGCCTGACCCGGTAGATTTTTTCCCAGAGCTGCCCGAAGCCCTGCAGCGGACCACGCACTTCGAGGCCATCGACGTTCAGATTCACAGCACCGGATGGAACTTCGGATAACCTGATCGTGGTGACAGGCATTGACCAGCCGGCAGAGAGCGATGTCTTGACCTTACCCGGTGAGTCCGGTGAGTGCCCTGCATGGATTTCGATGACGCCGTCAAGCCGCGTTACGAGAAAGATCTCCCGGAGCTGCCGGTTCACCCCGTCCAGAACGAGCCTCCTCTGGTTTCTTCTTGCGTCCAGGTGCACCTTGATGATGGTCTCGATCCCCGATATGTCGATGTGCCCGATCTCTTCAACATTCACGAGCACATATGAAAACGAGGCTGTTTGTGCATAGGCATCCATGATGGCCCGGGAGGAATCCCCACCGATGTCTCCCCCAAGGCTGATGACACCGCCTGCGTGCTGCACGGAAAAGTGTTCTCGATACGGAGCGCCCTCGGTCATGATTCCCTCCTCACGTTTCCTGATGTGCACAGAGTATCCACGAGGTACGAGTCTCCTTGCACACCCATGGTCTTTCCCGGGAAACCCACGCCCGAAAAAGAGCCTCTCCTTCCTGGGGAACTCTCCACACGCATGTCCGAGAATGTCCCTGACAAGCCACGGGCACCGTGTCCGGAACAGTCCAGTGTTTGAATGTGAGGATCACGCAATCACGACAATCCCAAGATAGCCGTCTACGGTGATCTGATCCCCTGTTTTAATGAGGTGGACTGCTTCGGGCACCCCCGTGACACAGGGCAGCCCATACTCCCGCGCGATAATAGCGCCGTGGATGAGCATGCCGCCTCTTCGCTCAACAATCCCCGCTGCAAGGGGAATGACGAACGTCATGTTCGGATCCAGGGAATCACACACAAGGATCTCGCCTACCCTGAAATCACTGAGCGTGAACCCTTCGTCAAACACCCGAGCCTTTCCGGTTGCGATCCCGCTACCTGCCGGCTGACCGATCAACTGTCGTGCGCGAACTCTGCGTGTATCACGGGTATCCGGCATTTCCTCGCGCCGTGGAACCTCCGGAATGTATCCTGGCTCCTTGAGCCCTCGAACCAGATCCCTGGCGGAAAACCCCTCGGGGAGGTATGAGCCCCTGAGCTCGATGCGTCTCTTTCCCTCCTCGATGGCATCGAGCAGCAATCCCTTGATCCTTCCAAGGTAGATGTTGTCGTCATCTCTCAATCGGTAGCTTGCCCGTGCAAGATCCAGCAGGTCTTTGGCAAAGGAAATCTTTTCTTCGGGAAAGAAGGAGAAGTAGTACTGTTCGAGCTGTTCGATATCCTTGAGGTGGCGAATTTCCTCATTGGCCGGTCTGGATGCCATCTCCAGGACAATGTTCCGAACGGCGTCGTCTCCATGACGGCACAGGGCGGAGTAGCAGGTGAGATCGCCGAAAGTCTCAACGAATTCCCCGATCATCCTTTCAAAGGGCACGAAGAATACGGTGCTTTTTCCCGAGCGGAGTGCCTCTGCCAGTTTCTTGTCTTTTCTCACCAGGTCGGCCATGGCCTCCAGCATGCGGTTACGCTTGATGCTGAGCATGGCAGAAGCCCGCAGCAGATCCATGAACTCATACGGATCATGGGGCCTGACCGTGTCATTGTACACCCTTCCGAATAGGCGCATCCCGTGAGCAAACGGAATAAAATACTGCCAGTATGCCTTTTCCCAGTCATCAAAGATCTTCGTCCTGCGTTCTATATCTCCGGCGAGTTCATCATCACTGAGGTTAAAAATATCCTCCGAAGAGAGCTGATCACCAACCGCAATCATCTCCGGAACGAGTTCCGTCTCGATTTTCGATTGAAGCTGCTTGAGATTTTCGAAGCTCCGGGAGAGACTGCGATACCAGGATCGGTTGTCCTCGGAAGCGTCTGGTTTCACCGTTGTGATGGGGCGTGACTGAAGCGTGATCAGTTCGGCATCACAGACTGTCCACTCGACATCCTGCGGGTATCCGAAGAGATGCTCAGCCTTTTCCGCGAGGGAATAGACGCCTGCCACTTCTTTTTTATTAAGGGGCGGTTTCCTGCCCAGGGTCGGAGGAAGGTTTTCCACGACGATTCCTGATTTTGTGGGAACCACATACGTGAGACGTTCCACCGGTATGTGGGAGAGGATCTTCCCGCTGGAACGGTCAAGGTACCAGCGGTCAGGCTCGACTGTGCCGTCCACCAGCCCCTGATTGAGCCCATAGATGGCTTCAATGACCATCTGCGTGTCATCTCCGGGGTTTTTCCC
The DNA here is from genome assembly GCA_011046135.1 of Deltaproteobacteria bacterium. Classification (GTDB taxonomy): domain Bacteria; phylum Desulfobacterota; class Desulfomonilia; order UBA1062; family UBA1062; genus DSBG01. The sequence goes on along the minus strand of DSBG01000054.1, from coordinate 31,573 downwards.
GAAAATAACACCTGACCTGCTGCCCACCACGAGTTCCTGAACGAGAACCGCCATGGAGCTGTTATTTACATCCAACCCGAGTTCCCTGCGATAGAGCAGCGCGGCATCAGACCACAGGGAAGCCCAGACGAGGCGGATGTGATCAAGGATGGAATAGACGCCGCGAACATTCAAGTAGGATTCGTGCAGCCCTGCAAACGATGCATGGTTCGAATCCTCGCCGGGGGCAGAAGATCGTACTGCAACAGCAGCAGCACCAAAAAGGTCTTTCATGGGCTTCTTGAGATCAGTTACGAGCATTGCCGGCATCGCTGTGTTGAGAAACATGTTTCTGATCCTCAGTGATGCGTCCCAGAGCTCCTCCCACCGCATATCATGAAAATCCTTCCGGTTCAGTTCCATGGAAATGCGTTCCGTCAGACCCGTGGATTTCACGTAGAAGTCATAGGCCTCTGTCGTTACGCAGAGGGCCTTCGGGACAGTGAACCCGTTCTTCAGCAGCATCCCGAGCGAGCAGGCCTTTCCTCCGACAGAATCCAGATCCTTCTCGGTGAGGTCTGAAATAGCGAGAATGTACCTCATGGCTTCATATGCAGCATCATCACATGCTGGAATCTGCTGACGATCACGTACCTGTCAACGGCAACCCGGACAAGGGCACACGAGGGAGACAAGACAAAATCTTCCAGGTGGGGGTGCTTGCCCAGATACAGGGAGAGAAACGAATCCTTTTCCTCGTCCAGAATCTCACCGGCCCTTCCCGTGGCGGTGACTGCCATGGCCTCGTGAAAATCTGTGAGCTTGTTGCTCCTGTTGTCAATCAGCAGGGAGACGCGCGAGTCTTCCTCGATATTCGAATACTTGCGGGTTGCTCGGGTCGTTGCGAAGACGAGATACTTCAGATCATCGGTGGATGCAAACGCGATGAGGTTGCAGTAGGGCTGCCCTCGTTCATGGGTGGAAAGGACTGCCAGAGGCTGTGAGTGAAACAGAGTTCTCAGCTGTTCTGAGAGTTCATCGGGATCACCGACCTTGATGCGTCTCACGTCGTATTCCATAGGTGTCTCCTTGCCTGGCCGGGCTATGCGGGCCGTCGATGGTGCCGTTGATCACTCCTTCAATAATAAACACGCTGCAGGCAGAGTCAACTCTCCAGAAACGAACGTGTCCCGAAACGAACGCACACGCAAGGTTCTCCTTGAATTGAGGTTGAATCACGCTTCTCTCCTGGGTTAGAGTTGCCTGGAGAAGGGTCTTCAAGACCCGACATGATGCTCTGACGAATTTTGCACGAGGAGGGCCATGAACTCGATGATCGTTCTCATCAGAAACCTCTCCGTTGAAGAACGGATCACACTGGTCATGGCCATTCTGCTGAACCTGCTCATCACCCTGGTTGACCAGGTTGCTCCTGCGCGGCTTATCTTTGCACTCAACTTCTTCATCATTGCCGTCATCTTTACAATGTGCAGACTGAGCCTGCGTTTGAAGAACCCGTTTCTCGACGTGCTGAGAGACTGGTATGTGCTGCCGATCCTGATTGTCATCTACCTCGAAAACAGAATCCTCATTCCCCTGATCAACCCCCATGACCTGGATCATCTGATGATCGCCATCGACCGTCTCATATTTTTCGGGCACGACCCGACCGTGCTCATGGAATCCATCACGTTCCCGCTCCTGTCCGAGATACTGCAGCTTGCCTATGCGAGCTTTTATTTTCTGCCCTTCAGTCTGTGTGTTCTACTCTATCTTCGTGAAGACCGTGACGAGTTTCACGTCGCCACCTCAACCATCCTCATGGGGTTCTATCTCTCCTATCTGGGATACTATCTCACCCCTGTCGTCGGCCCGCGCTTCACCCTTGATCACCTGCAGAGTTTCCCCCTGACCGGCGTTCTCACCTTTGAATATGTGCGCACCATGCTGGCAGAGGCCGAAGGAATGATGCGTGACTGCTGTCCCAGCGGGCACACCATGATCTCGCTGCTCACGGCACTCCTCGCGCGACGCTACTCCAGGCAACTGTTTTCCTGCGCCATCGTGTGGGCTTGTCTCATCATCTTTTCCACGGTCTACCTGAGATACCACTACGTCATCGATCTCATTGTCGGGGCTCTCCTGGGGGTGCTCGTTTTTCGCTATGGACCAGCACTCTCGCTCATCCTGCTGGGCAAGAAAGATTCACACGGAAACCGTGCCGGGAAGGACGCCTGAACCCGTCACCTTTTTTCAGATCAGGCTATGGGTCGTTCAAAGATCCGGTACGTCTTGTACTGCTCTGCACACAGGGGTTTCAGGGCACCGATCATTTTCTTGTTTGTCTCCACGATCAGGGAGCAGTCTGACTCGGTGAAGCCGAGCCGAATTCCGTCCTCGATTGTTTTGAGGTAAAATACGTCATCGATCTTCTGTCCGCGGTACTCGGGAAGCACCCCCATGATGAGCGTTCGGATCTTGCTGGTCTTCTTCGCCTGCCTCATGAATTTGAACAGGCGCCAGGGATAGAGACGGCCATTGAGGATCCTGAGGGCGGGATTCACGTCGGGAATGGAGATGATGAACCCGACAGTCTTGCCTGCCTTCTCGGCAAATATGGTGAGTTCGGGTATCGCGATCATTTTGAGTTCCTGGTAGAACATCTCCGCCTGCCTGTCTGTCAGGGGGAGGTGTCCCCAGTTTCCCTCCCAGGCGATGTTGAAAATTCTGATGATCTCCCTGAATCTCCAGTCCATGTCTTTTTTTACCAGGGTTTTGAAATCGACATCCAGATCTTTCATGATGCTGAGCCGGATTTCTTCGAGGTATGGCTGGTAGTCTTCGATCTTCTTCACCAGGAAGCAGTGCCAGTCGATGCACTTCGTGAAGCCGCAGGCCAGAGCGAGATCCTTGTAGTAGGGGGCGAAGTGAAACAGGCCCACGACCGGCATGACGTTCAGGCCTGCCACGACGAAGCCCACGGAATCGTAGACGGAAAAGCTCTGGGGACCGTTCACGACCTTTTTTCCCTTGTCTTTCAGCCACTTCGATGCTGCATCGAACAGCGCGTGTGCAACTGAGATGTCGTTGATGGACTCGAAAAACCCGAAGAAGCCCGTCCGGGCATCGTACTTTTCCTCATAGAGATGGTTGACATGGGCACTGATCCTGCCCACAGGCGTTCCGTTCTTGTACGCGATGAACAGCTGCGCTTCGCCGATCTCGAAGAAATACCCGGTACGCGGATTGAACAGTTTCTTCTGCTCGCTGATTATGGGCGGAATCCACAGGTGGTCATGTGCATAGATCCCTGCCCTCCACGGCAGCATGATGAACTCCTTGCGCATTCTTGCATCGTGAACCGTTTTAATCTCGATCATCCCACATCACCTCCACTGTTCGATGCCGGGGTTCAAGAAAACCACCCGGGGGATCGTGTGCACACACTGCTTCAGAATCTTTCCCGTGAGAGAATTTCATCAGATTTCATTCGCATGAGAACCAACCGAGGGAGAAAACGCCTCGACCTTTGCCACATAGGCACGGATATCGCACTTGCGTTCCAGCCCAGATGCCGTCATGGCCCTGACCTTTCCGATAACCGGCCTCTCCTGCCATGCACGGTCGTGCAGGCCGAAAATCCAACCGACCCCTGCGTAGGAGTTCGGGTCCCTGCCGTCGAGGAAGTACCGGTTGTTCAGGTACAGCAGTCTTTCATACGCCTCCTTCGGGGTGCCGCTCCACTCGAGCACCTTCTTTCCCCAGTACATCCTCATGTAGTTGTGCATGAACCCGGTATACTTCATTTCCTTCATCGCGGCATTCCAGTAGGGGTCGTGCGTGGATGCCTGATCCAGTTCTTCAAGGGTGTAGAGGTGCTCGCGCCTGTCACCTTCGTGCTCCTTCAAGGTCTTCTGGGCCCAGGCAGGATGAACAGGAAACCGATCATAGTGTGCCGTGAAGTTCGCGAAATTCACGGCAAGCTCCCTGCGCACGATGAGTTCCTCGAGGTAGGCTTCCGTTGCGCTCTTCCCGGCGTGCGCACTGTTGATCCGCGTGGCGATGTACACCGGCGAGATCTGTCCGAAGTGAAGGTATGGAGTCATGCGGGACACGTGGTCCGTCTGGGGCTGATTACTGTTCTCTTCGTAGAGGTTTAGAGAACGCTCGATGAATGTTTCCAGGAATGCCCGTGCACGGGAGGTTCCACCAATGAAAAATCGCCCCACCGGCCGCACTGATCTGTCGATGTTTATGCGTGAGAGCACCTTGTCGAGATCCTGAATGTCCTCGATTCCCTCAGCCATGTCGAGAGATGACCGCTTCAGTGGTAGTTCTTCGGGCAGGTGCAGAAACTCTGGAATCAGTCGCGTAATTTTGGGGCGGATGGTCCTCGCAGCGAATTCCGCCTTGTTCGATGCGAGATCGACCGGGACCACGACATCGCTCTCCACCTGAACCATGGGACAGGGGACCCTCTGAGCCACGGAGTTCCTCCAGGACTTTTGATGCCGAAGGTACCCGCGATCGCAGACCACAAGGGATGCACGGCGTGCCAGTTCCGGCACGATGTCGCCGGGGCTGCCATGTCTGCACGCCATGAAGATCCCCCGGGAGGCGAGGCGTTCCCGTGTTTCCAGGAGACCTTCCATCATGAACTGGTAGTGCCTGAGATTTGCATCGGGGTACCCATCCATCAGGCAGAAGAGCACGACGAGGGGAAGATTCTGTTCGTTCGCCTGCCCTGAGGCGTATTCAAGGGCGTGGTTGTACTCGGCACGCTGGGATTGCTGCATCCAGTAGAGAACAAAGTCTGTAGATCCGGAAGCTCCACGGTTCAGCACCGTGATCCTGGCCGATGAAATTCCACGTGATCTCATGGGGTTATCACACCTCAGTTCTCCGACAGTTCAGGAGAAAGTATCATTACGAGGGAGGTCTGTCTCCTGATTTCCTCGTACCAGAGCGCATATCCCTCACTACCGGGATGGAGGAGATCCCGGGCGAAAAACCTGTGGGGGTCATCCAGAAAGGGGTCATCCTTTCGCTCTTTGAAAAGATCCACGTACTCGACCCCGAGTTCCCGTGAAACCCGCTGAAAAAGGTCTCTGACCTGCCGAGTCCTTACGGTATAGACCCAGCTGATGGGGGCGAAGAATGCCGGTGCAAGCCCGACATTCCCGGTGCTGATGAAGATGACGTGTCCCCCTTTGGCCCCTGCTGCCCCAAGCAGATCCACGAGTTGCTGTTCCAGGGATGCGAGCCGGGTGAATCTCAGGATATCGTTGCCCCCCGCCTGGACTATCACCAGATCGAAGGCCTCATCCCCGAGAGCATTGATCTGCGTCAGGACCTGCACCATCTTTTCACCGTCTTCGGCTGTATTGGTGATTTCCACCCAGGGAAAGTCCCGTGCGATGCGCCCCGCAATGGAGTCTTCCGGACTGGCTGCCCCCGTGCCGACACCGGTGCTGTCTCCCACAATGAGAACCCTCTTGGATGCCCCGGGATTATTGAACTGGAAGGCCTCAGAATCCCGGGCGAGATTGATGCCCATCCCCACCCGAACCCCTAAGATACCGATGTTGATGATGAGCAAAAGCCCGATCAGGAACACCATGAGCCGGAAGAATCGTTTCATATCATCTCACTGTGGTCCTTGGCCGTCCTCCAGGTCGTCGATGACATCGAGATGAAGCACGGTCACCATGGCGGGCAGCAACGTGAGCACAGAAATGGTCACGAGCAGGATTGCCACGGAATTCACCGTGGAGAAATTTCTCACCGCAGAGGTGTTGGACATGAGAAGAACGATAAACCCGAACAACGTTGTGAAGTTTGCAGTGATCACTGCCCTGCCGACATGTCCCATGGTTGTCTGGAGAGCCAGCCGTTTTTTCATGCCCCCGAGGTGAAGAGTGTTGTAATGATGGAGGAACTGGATGGAGCCGTCGATTCCGAGTCCAACGATGAGTGATCCGCACAGGACGGTTCCCAGGTCGAGGGGAATATGCATCATTCCCATGAATCCCAGGATGCAGGTGAGTGGGACCAGGACTGTCATCATCGAGGTCGCCCCCCTGCGCATCGAACGGTATGCAAGGGCAACCATGGAGAACACGATGAGAATAGCAATGGCAAGGCTCTGTATCTGACTCCTGATCAGGATCTTCTGAATGAGACGAACCGTCTCGGGCATCCCTGCCTGGTCAATCTTCACCTCGGAAGAAGAGACGACTGCGTGCTCGATATTCGGGACCGCTGCAACCTGGGAGGAGAAGAAGGCCGGACGGGGTGAGAGTAATTCCCACAGCACACCGTCGCTGCGCTTGCGAAAGTCTGCGTTCTGAGTCAGCGACTCGGAGATGAGCGCATCGTAGGAGCCTCGCAAGGCGTCCACCTGTGCCATCCGATAGGAGGAATCCACCCGTTTCAGCAGTCCGCTTACGGTGATGTCCGCATCTTCTCTGTCCATGACACCGCTGTCTGCAAGGAGGTCGGAGAGCGCCGCCGAAAGTTCCGGATCGTGCCTTCTCTGCCAGTTTTCCTCGAGATATTCAATGCTCTGAAGGACAAGCGCTTCCGGAAGGATCTCCACCGTCTCTTCGGAGAGATAACCATACACCGAGTCCCACACACCGGCGAGGTCGATGGTCTCATCGAGACGTGACAGGCCTCGTGCGAGGGCGTCCCTGAAGGATGCATCATCATACCTTCCTGCCCGGTCATAGAACTCTGAAAGCCAGCGCACCTGCTGTGATGCCTCATTGAGCCTGACATCTCCGAGGAGTTCTCTGCCTTCACGGCCAAGTATCCCTGGATCAATGGTGACGATTCTCCCGGACGTGTTCCCATGGAGAAACGCCTCCATTCGATCGGCGAGGAAGCGCAACTCGTTGGTACTGCTCTCCCTCACAACGGAATTCACGATTCCCTTGGTCCTGTCCGTGGTGACAAATGTCTTGAGGACACTGTGTCCCTCCAGGAGAAACCAGAGGTTTGCAATCCCCTCCCGCGTCTCGGGAATTGCATAGATCCCGTTGAGAAGCCAGTTCTGCCGGGCGATGATACCGCTGATGGAGGTAAATCCGTTCACGTTGGGCTCACTGCGCAGGTGATTCTCGAGGAAGTTCATCCTGTTCATTACAGCGGGGTCCGTAAGATCTCCCCTGACGTAGAAATTGAAGGGGTACATTCCGCTGAAGTGTTCCACGAGGATAGTACATCCCTTCCTCGGTGGGGAGTCTTCCGGGAGCTGTTCAATGAAATCCACGTTGGTTCTGATCTTAACGATATTGATCCCGATGAACACGGTGATGATCCCCAGGACCGCGAGTATGACCTTCGCATGGTCATGAACCCACCCCCCAAGGGCATGCATCACCTGGGTGAACACATGCGTGTCGACCTTCCCGGTATCCAGGTCAACGGCGGGCTTGGTCTTCAGCATGAAGATGAGAGTTCCCATCAGGGTAATGGAAAGGATGCACGCAAACCCGAGACCGAAGGCGAGCTCGATTCCGAAGTTGTTCAGCACCTCTATCCTCGTGGTCGTGAATGCCAGGAGCCCTGCGATGGTAGTCAGTGCGCTCATGCCAACCGGCAGGGCTATCTCGGAGGTCGAGACAGAAATGTCCCCCCTCCTGAGAAAGTGGTTGTAGATGTGCACGGCATAATCTGCGCCGAGGGCAACCAGGAGCACAACCACTGCGGGTGTCAGGATGTTGATGGGAAAACCCAGGACCGCCATCATTCCCAGGGTCCACACTATGGCGAGACTCACCATGAACATGGGAAGAACTACCCCTGATATCCGCCTGAGCCCGAAACTGAGCACAATGACCACAACAACCAGAATAATGGGCACGAGAACCTTCATGTCTTCGACCATGTAGTAGTTCATGTAAAAGTATATTGCAGGATCGCCGCCGTGGTAGTGGGGATAGGGTCCTGCCAGTTCATCGATGATGCGAAAGACCTTCTCGGCCACCTTGACCTCGTCCTGATCCTGGACAATATTCGTCATGATGGTGGTGTAGATGCCGTCTTCCGACACGATGGAGTTCACGTAGTGCTCTTTCGAGAGAACATACTCCCTGAGTTCTTCAATCTCCTGCTCAGTCTCCGGTATGGCGGGAATGAGGTCACTGACTTCGATCCCACCCTCGATGCTCCTGATATCGAGGACATTGGTAATGCTGGTGACATTGAAGAGTTCTTTGATCTCTTCGAGTTCCTGCGTGATCCGTGCGACGAGCGTGAGCGCTTCAGGACTGAAAACCCCCTGCTCGAACTCGATTACGGAAAAGATCATGACGTTGGATGAAAAATCATCGTCTACCTGGCGGAGCAGCTGGGCAACCCTGTCATGCTCGGGGAGCCAGGTGTCGTGGGCATTGTTGATCTCGAGACCGAGAGACATCACCACAAAGACGCCGGTTATCGCGGCAACCACAATCAGAAACACGGCGCGATGGCCGAAGACCCACTCGATGAACCCTGCGAGGCGTTTTTTCATGGGAGGGATCTGCCCTCGGTCATGGGGAGGGTTCGTACATCACAGCCCGGAGACAAGGCTCTCAAGAAGAACACCGGAGCGTGGTGCGGATGCGGCTGTATCCACCAAGGATTATCAGAAGCCCTTTCGGATACAGAATCAAGCACAGCGGCCATGATACCCCCACGCACTTCATGTCATTCACACTGAGCTGCCATTACTGAACAGCGCCGTATCCGGCAGCAGGCTCATCTTATAGCACGTTTTTCCTCAACCTTCAAAGATCATTTCAGAAAACTTCCCCTGTCCAGGGATCTGACCGTGGTCAGCCGTTCAAGCAGGGATTTTCGACCAGAAGACTCGCCGAGGGAAAGGCTGGTGACAGCGGTCCGGTTCACCACCCTGACCCTGTCGGACGTACCTGCTGCCTCTGAGTATGCCCAGAGAGCGTGGATGGCATAGGGGTCGCCGTTATGAAATCCGAGCAGCAGCATCACGTGCCCTGGCATGGAGAGGATGGTGATCCCTCCCGGGGAGGACAGGAGTTTTTCCCGTCTTTGGGCCGGTGATTCGTCCGGAGTAAAGGAGGCGATGAGTGTACCAACCCTGGCCTGCTGTGCCGAGTTTCTCGGAATCTGAATGCCACAGGTGGCAAACACCTCCTGGAGATACCGCGAGCAGTCACGCTCTCCGTACATGCCTCCCCATCCGTAGGGGGCATTCAGCATCCAGAAGGCCTGTTCGATCATGGTACGCGGGGTATACGGGAGGTATCCATCCGAGATCTTGTCCGCAGAGATGTATCCACCAGAAAAGGTGATCCTTCCATCGTCCCTCCGCCGGGGGAGAAGCACCTCGAAGACACCCCGGGTTATGCAGCCGTTGTGGGGCATCCTCACCCCCATCCTGAGACTTCCGTAGTGTTTTCTCAAGCCCGGGTCGAGGTAGATATCCGTCTTTGCCCGCACAGACACGGCAAAGGGTTCTGCACGCGTATAGTACTCGAGCTGTTCGAGACTGCACTCGGCGGCATGATCGGATCGTATCCATCCCTCGCTCAGGGGAGCGACTCCATAGAGCCACTGCCCGTCTCGGCTTTCGTGAAGCACGGCCACCGGTGTTCCCACATCCAGGGCGCTGTTCTGAAGTCTGTCGAAGTCGAACCTGCCCCTGGCGGAATACAGTCCCTGGTCCGTGGGCAGGATCCGCTGATCGGTAAAGGTCACAACCAGGGCATACCTCACAATGATCTCATGCGGGATGTTCTCGAGATTCATGAGCGAGCGAAGTGGATCGAGGAAATCGCGCCCCACCCTCCTGTGTTCCCGTGTAAACAGTGTTCTCTGGGAGAGTGCATCGAGTCCTCTGCTCAGTCCTTCCTGCAGGGTTATTCCGCTGGTCGTCTGCGGGTACTGGTGGATATCCCTGACCACACCGCTCTCCTGGCGGATGCGTTCATTGAGGAGGATGATCTCCTCGCTGCTCATGATCACGTCGTCAGGGGCAGGATGAGCGCCAATCCAGAACCCTGGCGTATTCATTTCTCTGGCCGTGCCCGGAACCAGGACCGGGGATGCGTAGTAGAGGAGTTCTTTCGGTGCACACGCGACGAGCAGAAGGAACAGCACCAGCCGAATGCACAGCCCCACTGAACCCTGACCCTTGCTTGATGAATGATTCCCGGGATTCATTTCACCCGTGACCTGCATCATGTCCCTTGTTCCATGACTCCTCGAAGGAGATGCTCCCTGCATGGCTGAGCAGTGCATGCGGACCACCCCCTGACCCTGATCCGATGCTCCCCTTTTCCACGCTCCTGGCTCGCCGCTTCGCCCCCCGGGTAAAACAGTTCTTTTGTCCAGGAGATCGCGGTTCGACCTGGGCAGCACTCGGTCTATTCCTGGAGGCTGATCGCGCCGCTGGGACACTTCTCGATGGCCTCGATACACGCATCGAGATAGCGAAGAGGAATGTCATTTTCCAGGGCAACGGCCTTCTTGCTCCCCTCCTGAAACCTGAACACCTCCGGACACAGTTGTACGCAGATTCCCACAGTCTGGCATTTACGCTGGTCAACAACAATCTTCATGGCAGCTCCTTGAAATCCATCTTCTCCTGTTCAACCCGGTCACAACCGATGCCCGGGCCTCCTCCTCGATGACGGGACCCCTCCAGGGAGGTCCCTGGTTTGGTCTCTCCGCCCTGCCGGGTGACAACCCCTTCATCCCCGAAGAGATCATACTGGATCAGCAAAAGGAACATCAAGTGATATTCTCGCCGCTGCCCCGGTGCACACGTCCGATTTCGCGGAAGATTCACTCGGTGAATCCCGGTGGGAGACCACCGTCTGATTCCGGAATCTTCGTGTCTCGATGCCCATCCTCCGGCAGGCGAACCAGACCGTCTTTTTCATCGAAAATGAATCCGCGCTCCCGGGCCGTTTCACAGTATGAGCCGAGAGAGAGCCTGATCTCGTCCATGGGCTCAACTACCACGGCTGAACCAGCCTGCACAGGGCAGTAGTATTCACAGTACCCGCACCCGGTGCATTTTTTCTCGTCCACGAACGGTACCGTGACGGGTATTCCATCAACGGTCCTCAGTTCGATTGCCCCATAGGGACAGACCTCCTCACAAATCAGGCAGGGCTGGTCGAATTCCCAGGCGAGGCACTTGTGTCTGAGTATGTATGCAGTCCCCACCTTTGCGCAGATCTTTTCCTCGGGGTTCAGGGTTCTGATCGCACCTGTGGGACAGACGTGACCGCACACCGCGCAGGGGGGTTCGCAGGGTCCTCTCCTGGGCCTGATCACCGGACTCATCATCCCTGCCAGACCCGCTTCAAACCAGGTGGGCTGCAGCGTGTTGGTGGGACATGCCTTCATGCATATCCCGCACCGGACGCACCTGAGAAGAAACTCGTTCTCGGGGATAGCCCCGGGAGGTCGTATCAATGCCGGGTGGTGCACCTCACCCGGCTCGTCCGTGCCTGTTCTGTACCCAAGGTCGGTCCTGGCGATAAGCCCGGCGGATATGCCTGCGCCCGCTGCAGCGAGAAGCCCTCTTCTGCCTGCGGAAAATTCCTGTGCCGCCTTTTTCCCGGTTCTTCCCCTCAGGGGAAACGATATCACTCTTTCCGGACACACCCCGGCACAAACCCTGCAGCCGCTGCATTCTGAATACACCGTGTCACGGGGATCCTCGCCAATGGCATCCATGGGACACAGCTCCTGGCAGAGTCCGCAGCGGGTACACCCTTCGCTCACGGTCCTCCTGATCAGAGGTCTTCGCGAAAACACGGCAAAGATCGCACCTGCAGGACAGAGATATCTGCACCAGAAGCGCGGGGCAATCAGTGCACAGCCCAGGATCGCCCCGGTGACCAGAACCGTGACCCACGTCAGGGCGAACCGGGGAACGTCGATGCTTGCATAGGCAAGGGTGGTGATGTCGAACTCCCAGGTCAACGGCCTGATCAGATCAAGAGCTCCACCTGCGACGAGAAAAAATACCGGCATGATGAGTGTGCCGTACAGGCGGGTAGCAAGGGCCATGGGAGAGAAAACCAGGATCAGGGAGATTCCGCTGGCGGCAGCGGCAAGGAGAAAGATCAGGAGCAGATACTTCACCCTGACGAGGTGTGTGCGCGCGCGCTTTTTTCCTGGATCATGCTCCGGGTTCCCCTGCGGGATCATGCGGTCTGCAATGTCGATGGTTGTGCCCAGGGGGCAGATGGCGGAACAGAAAAATCGCCCCAGCACCAGGGTGAGGAGGAGAATGATCACCGCGGGCAGGAGCAGGGGAATGACTGTCCTGGAACCGGAGAGGGTAACGGCAAAGATGAGAGGGTCAAGCCTGAGGAAGATATCGACGGGAATCAGGGAAACCAGGGGAAAGGTTGCATAGAACAGGAGGATGAAAAACAGGAGAAGGCTTATGATCCTGGCGATTTTCAGAACGGTCATCACACCTGGATTTTCTTTCGCGTGAGGTGTTCAATGTCCATGCGTCCCAGCCCTCGTTCATGAGCGATCCTGATATGTTTGACCTGCCTGGGCTCCATCTTCTGTCCATACCACGTGAACATGGACACCGCCTGGGCATCGGCTGCCACCATGTCTCGAGAAGCAATGACCGTGTTTTCTTTCAGGACGGTGCCGGGACCTCCCGGACCCCCTGAACTGAGCACCCGGGTGCCGTCGATCACCACGAGCCTTGGTTGAAGAACACGGCACAGATCCACAATGGCCGTATGGAGGTCGTACCTCCAGTGCATGACGGTCCGGTTCAGGATGAGCCCCATCATCCCTTTCATGGACAGGCTCACACCCGTGCTGCCATGGGATTTGGCAACCGGTGCGGCTATGAGCACATCGGATTCCAGGACATCCCGCATGATCTCCGTCTTCTTGAGGGTCTCGGCACCCGGTATGGATACTTCCCTGAAGAAGGCCTTGTTCGTGAGCGCATGCACCACGTCATCATCAAAAAGACTGCACGCTTCCCGAAAACTCTCGATGCACAGTTCAGAGGGACGCAGCGGATTGTCAAGGACGCGAACCCTGGAAGCCCCCGCTTCATTGCACATGGCAACAAGTTCCCTGACCACCTCGGGATTCGTGTTCGTTGCATCATCGACGCCCCCTGTAAAGCTCATGTTCGGCTTGATGACAACGCTCTGTCCCTGCTTCACAAACGCCTTCATGCCACCGAGAAGATCGACGGCTGCCCTCGTGGCTGGCCCGGGGCCGCCCACAGCGATGCCGATATCCGGAACGTCGAGTGCCTTCAGGGGAGAGGGAAGGAGAAATCCCGAAGCCCCCGCAGCGAGAAGCAACCCGGCTTTTGACTGAAAGAGCAGATACTCTCTTCGGGAAAAAGGTCTCTTCATGAAGGATTCAAGATCGAGGAGAAACCGTGCAAGTATCCTGTTGTCCATGACATGTCCTCCTTTCTTGCGAGCACAGTGCAGCCATGTCTTAGAAATAATAATAGGGCATGGACATTCTGATGTACAGGGGATCTCTACAATCGGGAGGGGTTCATGACCCGTTTCGTGTATCGTCTCGCTGTCCGGGGCAGGCTCAAAAAAAACAGGAGCACGACAGGTTCTGTTCCATTGTCTGCGTGCCTTCACGGCCCGGATACATTTTCGTAACCCTGATAAAGGGATTCAAGGTCCACCCGATACAAAACCATACCGTGATGATTAATCTTACATACGGATATTTCTGAGAGTGGAAGGAGAAGCAAGGATGAAAGAGAAAAAAAGCCTCGGTATTATCGCTCTCTTGTGTCTGACAATCTTCATATTCCTGGGCACGCCCTCGCTTGCAGGAGAAAAACTCGTGGTTGCAGTCAACGCCAACTGGCCGCCCATGCAGATGAAAGATGATGCGGGAAACATAACGGGCTACGAGATAGACATGATTCACGCCGTTGCCGCCGAAGCGGGATTTCAGGTCAAGCTCGTGGTCGTACCCTGGAATTCCCTGTTCAAAGAGCTCAAGGCCGGAACCTTCGATGCGGTCATGGCCTCTGTGAGCATCACAAAGGGAAGGACAGCGAGATATGACTTTTCCGATCCGTATTTCTCCACGGAGCAGCTCATCGTGGTACGGAAAGATCAGGCCGAAGTCTCCCTGACAGGAAAAGCCATCGGGATTTTCAACCTGTCGAGACAGGCGGACGCCTTGAGGAAAACCTATGGGTGCAACATGACCTACTACACGGTCGAACAGATCGATCAGGCATTCAGAGATCTTGACCGCGGCGACTTGAGCGGTGTGCTCTGCGACTCACCCGTTGCCCTCACCTATGTCTACTCGCACCCGACGTACCGGGGAACCTTTACTCTTGCCCAGGGCAGTGTGTCCCTGTGCAGTGACATCCCTGCAGAAAAATACGGTATCGCCGTCAGGAAAGGGGATACGTCCACCCTCGATCTCATCAACGAAGGTCTCCAGGCAGTGCGGGCAAAGGGAATAGAATCACAGCTCAAGGAAAAGTGGTTCAAGGATACCCTCCCCGAACCCATGCTCGGCTATGTACACTGATCATGGAACGAGACGAAGCCTTCTGATCTTCTCACTTCTTCGATCTCGCCTATGAACACAAGGAGGTCGTCTTACCCGGTGACGTGAAATCCCGGTGAGACGGCCTCTTTTTTCCCGGTTCTCTCCCAATACGCGTGGCCGGGTTCACCCTGCCCTCTGACCTATTTCTGCTCAGGCCGGTACCGTCATGACACAGTGATGCTTTCCCGGGAACATCTCGCTTTGTTTGTGCACAGAGAGGAGTAGCAGGATTGTATCGTCACCACCCAACAATGCTTACCCGGGAGAAAAGCTCTTGTCTTGTCTGTGCACAGATATTAGTATTGGCCCGAACAGAGACCTGTATGATCTGGAGACAACGAGATGCTCATCTGCGATGTCAGGGACATCGTTCCAACAGGGGTTACCGCGTGTTCTGGCTTTCATCAAAAACGAGGCACGGGAACAGACGAATGAAAGGCTCCGTAGCCGGGTTCCTCGGCCTGTTCCTTATCCTTGCCTGCTGCTTCCTGCCCTCCCCGGCACGCGCAGGTAAAACCTTGGTCTTTGCAGTGAATGCAAACTGGCCGCCCATGCAGATGAAAGAGCACGACGGCACCATCATCGGGTATGAAATCGACATGATCCATGCCCTTGCTGAGGCGGAAGGGTTCCGGATACAGATCGTGGATGTTCCCTGGAGCACGATTTTCAGGGGATTGAACGAAGGACTCTATGATGTGGTCCTTGCCTCGGTGAGCATTACGAAAGCAAGGAGCGCACGATTTGATTTTTCTGATCCGTATTTTTCCGCCACGCAGGTCCTCATTATTCGCAGAAACCAGGCCTTGGGACCGCTCTATGGAAAAGAGATCGGCATTTTCAAGCTGTCGACAGGGGCAGAAACCCTCAGGGCCGCACACAGATGCAAGATGACCTACTATAGTGTTGATGAGATCGATAAGGCCTTTTCCCACCTCGCACGAGGAGACCTCCTGGGAATCCTCCTCGATTCACCTGTTGCGCACGCGTATACCTTTTCACGGAAACGCTTCCTCGAGATGTTCACCATCGCAGCAGATATGCCGGAGGGGTGTACGGATTTACCCAGTGAGGAGTATGGAATCGTGGTAAAAAAAGGAAATACAGAAGTCCTCGATATTCTCAACAGAGGTCTCCGGTCCTTCAGGGATAGCACGATCGAAGCACAGCTTCGGCAGAAGTGGTTTTCTGCTCAGCCCGAGACCGTCATAACCGGAGAATAGCTCTCCATCCGGTATGCCATGCCTCGGGCACAGGGGGCAGCGCCCCCTCGTTTCTCGTAAGACCGAAAAACAGCCATCCTTCCGGTGTGCCATGCAGGATGATCTTCTCTGAACCACGCCGCACTCAATACTTTCTGTTGAGCCAGGAGACTGCCAGGGCCGCCGCATATACGCCTGCAGCACACCACATCACCACGCTGAAACCGAATTCGACCGCGATAAGTGTGGCTGCAGGTGCACTGATAACAGACAGGCACCCATTGATTCCCCATGCCCAGGGCACCAGTGGTTCTTCCCGCCGGGCAACTGCCCTGAGCCCCAGAGGAAACGGCATCCCCATGAGAACGGCGAGGGGTCCCATGAGGAGCAGGGAGAGGAATCCCTTGACGAGCACCGGAAAAGACATGGTCTCCCTCAAAAGCGGTGAGATCACGACAGAACCCAGGAGGATCATGAGTGCGATCGTGGTGAGTATCGAGAGTGCACCCCGACCACCTGTTCGCACCCGGGAGGTCAGCAGGCTTCCCACACCTGAAAATATAAGCATGCAGCTTATGACCGCTGAAGCGGCGTAGAGGGCGTTGCCGAAGTAGAGGATGAATTTCGAGATGAGTACGATCTCCACAAACATGTATCCGATCCCGATACATCCGAAGTACACGAGCACCCGGGAGGATCTCTCGGACTTCCAGCCGATCCTGAAGAGAGGCAGGAGAATCAGGATAACGGCCGCAACTGCAATCTGTACCAGGGTAAAAACGAGGATTACATACCCGAGTTCGAGGAACGGCATCCCCTGCCTGCCGTAGCGTTGGACAATGTCGGGCACGCTCCTGAAGCGGAGAAACTGCGAGAAATACGGCCTGTCATCCGTGATGGGCCTGATGTCGAATTCATACCCCCTGATCAAGGCCCCTCGATCAGGAGCAAGGATCCCATCGAACAAGACAATGAGATCTTCCTCCATGAGCCGGTTGTAGCGTGTCCTCTCTTCAGGCATGATGTCCGGGAGCAGCAGCGGGTCAAAGAGCATCTCGGCGCAGAACCTCCGTATGTTCCCTGCTTCCCTCGAAGAGATGGGGCTTTTCTTCACGATGAAACTCATACTCGCCCACCCGCTTATTGCTGCGATATGTTCCCGGGGGTTGTCCATACCCTGTGATTTCAGAACATGTACGACGCTGGCGAGGATCCTCAGGGGGTTCCTGCTGGGGTAGTCGCGGTAGCAGCTCACCAGGAGAGCACCCTCGGGGCTCAGGAGGTTCCACATCTGCTCGAGTGCTTCGACGGTCATGAGATACGTTTCCTCGAGGGCCCCGATCCCGGACCCTCCCCCGAAGGTTCCGATGTCCGGGAGCATGATGAGTTCGTAGGAGTGCCTCGAAGCCGCGGATGCGATGTAGGGGCGGGACCCCCTGATGAAGAGCTCGACCGTAGGTTGGAGGTGAGGGATCAAGCCATCGCCCCCCTGGAGCAAGACCCCAAGGAGCGCGGCATTCTCTTCCACTGCGTGAACCTTCCCGGTGCCCTTCTCAATGGCCAGGAGAATATCGGCACCTGTGCCCGCATCCAGAACGAGAACCCGCAGCCTCTCCCCCATGGCATAGGCTACGGCCTTCGTGGTGAACGCTAACAGCTTCGCGGTGTCATGTTCCTCCATCTCCAGTCGAGGCCCGATCCAGTCACCATTGAGAAAGACGCCATTAATGACCGGGACCTCTCCGGTAAAGGCGAGACTCAATCCCGGGGCATACCTCAAGCCGGGGGAGGTGATCAGCTCGATCTGGCCGTACGGTGAATTCTTTCTGAGAAGAACAGCGGAATCCGGTATCTCCAGGGCCTTTCTCGCTGCCTTGAATTCGGAGAGGATCAGCGCCGGGGGATTCAGGAGCATCAAAAAAACCATGCCTCCGGAGAGAACGATCAGGCAGAGCAACGAGCGGGGAACCCGCCTGTCGAGAAGCAGGAGAGACGCTCCCAGGGGCACGAGGGCTATGACAGCAGGGAGCTGTTCAGGAAACAAAACCCAGAAAAGACCGATAACGCCGAGACCTCCGGCACCCGAACCCGCGAGATTTGCACTGTAGAGCATGCCGATTCGCTCTGCATGGCATACAAACGCGATCCCGATGGCCAACGCACTGGTAAAGAACGGCAGCATGAACAGAAAAGAGGTGATGAACAGCTGTGCCAGCTGGGTTGGTTCCGAGAAGAGGAGGAAGGAATCGAACCGGATGAATTCGTGCTGGGAAAACCTGACCACGGTTGCCATGAGCCCCGCCGTGATGGTCATGAGCATCGGCAACATCACCTCGTGTCGAGTGGTGAAGAACGTCCGGAAGAGAGCGAGTACGGTTCCTGAAACGCCGAATCCCAGCAGCGCCAGAGAGATCACCATGTAGGCGAAGTGATGCCACTGCGTGATGGAGAGAACCTGCATGAGAACAATCTGGTAGGCGATCAACGCCGATGAGAGAAACCCGAGAGAGCAGAGCAGCCGCCAGGAAAGGGGCTCGTATCCTTTCAATTCCCTCTCCGGAAGGGGACGAACCGTACCGGCATGAGGGCCGTGGTGGTGATCGTGTCTCCCTGTTTCTCCACCAGGGTCAGTGTCTGCACCATGAACGGAGAACCCACGGGAATGATCATTCTTCCGCCATCCTTGAGCTGCTCGATCAGGGGAGGCGGTATGAAGTCGGCAGCCGCCGTGACGACAATGGCATCATAGGGAGCGTACTCCTTCCATCCAAAATATCCATCGTTCCGCGACACGCTCACATTGGCGTATCCCAGGCCCTGAAGCCGCTTCGTCGCAGATTCCGCGAGTTCGGGAATGATCTCAACGGTGTACACACGCTTCACGATCTCCGAGAGAACCGCGGCCTGGTACCCCGAGCCTGTTCCGATCTCGAGAACAGTGAAGTCTTCCCGTGGCTGGATCACGCTCGTCATGTAGGCGACGATATATGGCTGCGAGATGGTCTGGCCATGACCGATGGGCAGAGGTCTATCGCGGTAGGCGCTCGATCTGAGCGACTCCGGAACAAACAGGTGCCTCTCAACAGCACCCATTGCCTTCAGTGTCGCCGGGTCGTCGATCCCGCGAGAACGGATCTGATCTTTCACCATCGCGCTCCTCAGCGAAGGAACATCACTGGCAAGGGAGAGGGTGCCCGAAAGGCCGGCTGAGAGAACAACGACGACCATCAGGACAAACCGTGTCTTTGTCATCTGTGGGCCTCCTTCGGGGATTCGTCACGTCCATCTTGAATAGTATAATAACGATCCCGTGTTCAAAGGAAACCGTGAAAGAGAACGGACACGGGGCATCAGGATTCGGATACGGGGCGTAACGCGGGCTCAATCCTCTGGTTTGGCCTGTGTGTTCCAGGCGTGACTCATGCACGGATTTTTTCGAGAAAATCCAGAATGTCTTCGTCGCTGAGTCCGGCGTGCTCGATGTGAAGGTTTGTTCTGAGCGCACCAAGATCCACCTCCTCAAGCGGTGGATCTGCCTTTTCTCGATCGAGGGCCTCCACAAAAAGTTCCGGGTTGCTTTGTGATCCGAAGAGCAGGTAACGATACCATTCTACAGGTATCCGCAGTGTCTCCTGAACGACAAGGGCTGTGTCGCCCGGAAAAGAAGGAGACAGGATCGCGAGTACGGGATGCCGAGTGAAATCGAGATGCTCTCCGCCGTAGGCCCTTGCGAGAAATTCCCGATTCTGCATGAATCTCTGGTATCCCGTGAGGGAACGCACCAGGGTGTCTGAAAAATTCGCGGTGTTGATAAAGATGAGGTAAATCCGTCCTTCGTAAGCTGCGAGCAGATCGACGCTCCCGGTGTAGAGGTTTCCCAGGTGATACTCGAGGATTTCGAAGCCGCGTTCCGCCACAAAGTAGTGCGCGCAGATCCGGGTGACCTGCTCCTGGTCGGTCATGTGGAGGGGTTTGAGTATCCTTGTCATGGTACACGTGCCTCAGAGTGATCCTCCCGGAACCAGAGGAGAAACTGGTCGGCAATGGTTATCATCTGCTCCCGTGCAGGGGATGCCTCGTGAAAGAGCACCAGGGGTTTTCCTTCGTTGATAGAGTGCTCCAGCCAGGCATCGGGTACGAAAGAGCCCAGGTATCTGGGTCGAACACCGCATTTCCGGGACACGATCTCGGAAAACAGCTGAGAACGCCTGAGCATGGTTGGTGGATCACCCACGCCATGGAGAATCAGGCTTACGTAGAGATCAGGGACGCTCGTTGCGAGCACGTGTATGCAGGCGTAGCATCTCAGGAGAGACATCGGATCATCCCTGCTCATCAGGGTAACCTTCGATCCTTGCCCCATACCCTTGAGCCGTTCGATGGATCCAGAAAGCCCGACCAGGGAAAACCATTCTGATCCTGTACCGGGAATGCCTGCGGAAGGTTCCTCTCCTCGAGAGGGCAGTCGCTGCCCCGCGGAATCACCCGCTTTGATGAGGATGTCGGGAAGACCGTAGAGGCACACCTTGAGCAGACCCTCTGGGGTGTGTCTCGTGGGGAGAGCCTTCATCATCTGCTCAAGGGATGGTTCCGTATCCCCCGGATGATCACGAATGATCACAGGGTGCCTGTTTCTGGCAAGCTCGAGGCAGAGGTTCGCGAGCAGAAAGGTCCTCATCTTCGGAGAACCGGGTGCGCAGACAAACACTGTGCGAAGGGTGTCGATCGATGGGTGGTGCTGTTCGAGACCGGCTCTGTCTTCCTGATTGTCCGAAAGGTAGAATCGGGCTACCTGTTCGAGGCCTCTGACCGGTCCCTGGGTGTCATCCATGGTTATTTGATCTCGATGTATGAGTTCTCCCCGTATTCATTTTCTATCTTGTTGGGGTTGTCAGGATCGCTCACCCACTGTCCATCGACGAAGAACTTGTATTCATACCTGCCGCTGGGAAGCGGCACAATGGTCTGCCACACGCCGGTTCCATCCACATTTTCCATGGGCGTATCGCTCGTTTTCCAGTCGTTGAAATCAGCCACCACGTAGACCTTGTTCGCCTTGGGGGAGTAATAGGTGAATACAACCCCATCCTTGGTAATGACCGGCCTGATGAACTCCTGCTCCTCCTTTTTCCTGGCCCTGCTCTGCTTTTTCAGCAGGAGCACCTCCCTGGCCAGAGAGAGGTAATCATCGAATCCCGTTGAGTTCATGGCATAGTCGCTGATGGGTTTTCCGAGGCTGGATGCCTCCTTGAGCTTGATGTTGAAATTTATGAGCGTCTCGAAGACATTGCCGGCCATGTACTTTTTCAGTTCATCCAGAGACTCGTGGGCGATACGGGTTCTGCGGTCGAACATGGTGGCCAGGGCAGTGACTGCAATCTTGTCCGCCCTCCTGAGGTTCACGATATTGATGGTGTCCAGAAGTTTTGCCAGTCCGTGGAGGGAGAACAACCCGCTTTCGATGGGAATGATGGCCTCTGTACACACAAACAGAGCATTGAAGGTGAGGATCCCGATATTCGGCGGACAGTCGATAATGATGAATTCATATCGATCCTGGATCTGGCCCAGGACTCCGGCGAGATACTGTTCGCGGTGGTCCCTCTGGAGCAGGATGGGTTCTGCTGCGGAGAGCATAATCTCTGAGGGCAGCAGCGAGAGGTTCTCGTTCAGGTGTATGATGACCTGTTCGATGGCCATGGGCGCATTTTCTCTGCCCATGAGAAGATCATAGATACTCTTTGAATAGTCTCCTGGATTCAACCCAAGGCCCAGTGTGGCATGAGCCTGGGGATCGAGATCAACCACGAGCACCTTTTTCTCTAGAAACGCGAGGCACGCACCGAGGTTGATGGTCGTCGTGGTTTTTCCACAACCTCCTTTCTGGTTCATAATGGCGATTGTCCTCATCCTTCCCTCCCCTGAAGTACGCTACACTCCTGCCTCACACTGATTGTTCCTCCACGGTGATCACCCAACTGCTGAGCCTTTCCCGTCATGAACCGATCTCTCTCAATGCAACGGGAGTCTTCGTGGGATGACGTCTAAAGGACATGCTTCGTGGATGCGCTCTCTCCACACGGCCACTGGGGCCAGGAAACATCATTACATTCAATGGTTGGAGAGTATCACTGCCCTTTTCCCCTGTCAACAGAATGATTGGTGGGTTCCCGTGATCATACCTGCCTGAACCGCACAGGAATGCGGTGCTCTTTGAATAAAAAAGATCCTGCAGGTATCTGCAGGGGGTGATGTTCCCATGCAGAGCACCTGGTGCCAGTGCTCTGTCCGGGGAATGAGTGTGCCTGGTGTCTATGCGCCGTCTAGAGAATGGTGTTCGCTCTTCCGGAACCAGGAGTCAGGATCCTTCAGGTACTCTTCGGTATCCTTCAAGGAAAGGTAGTGTTCACGCTCTATCCGGGCGAGGAGATCGAAGAAGGCCTTTTCCCGCTCATCCGTCACCGCGTCGCGCAGGCCTGCATAGAATTCCGCCCCCTTCGCCTCGAAGGCGGTGGCGGTTGCGAGCGCCTTGAGATCGTCGTCGTCGCTGACCGCCTCCTTGTCCACGTTTTGCAGCGCTCCTTTGAGAACATCCTTGATGTTCGTGTTCTTCACGGTCAGCGGAACGCTCTGGGGCCACTTCTCTTTCTTCTCCCACGTCTGGTGGAGGTCCTTGAGCCGCTGGTAGTGCTCAAGTTCGTCGTCCGCTATCTCCTGGAACATGGCCTTGCCCACCGGGTTCCTGGTTCGCTCGGCATGCTTCAGGTAAAATTCCCTCTCGTTCATTTCGTTGTTCAGTGCCAGTTCCAGGGCACTGAGTCTCTCATTCGGCTCCATTGTCCCTCCTTTCGTGATGGCGGGGTACCCCTACCCTGACGAGGCGCCTTCATACTTTCATCGTGCCTCGTTGATCAGTTCAGGGGGTTACACCTCAAGCAGCTCCAGAACGCTCCTGCAGCGGTGTGCCGGGAACCAGTTTCTTCACGACCCCCTTATTTCTGGGCCTGGTACACGTGTACATCGGTCTGCGGGAACGGGATGCTAACTCCTTCAGCATCAAAGCGCTTCTTCACCGCTTCAGTGGTGTCGAAGAACACACCCCAGTAGTCCGAAGTCTTTACCCACACACGCACGGTAAAGTTCACGCTGCTGTCCCCCAGGGACCCCACCACGATCATGGGCTCGGGGTCTTTGAGAATACGGCTGTCACTCTCGATGACGGCCTTGATGAGCGATCGGACCTTGTCGATGTCATCGCTGTAACTCACCCCGAAGACCATGTCAACGCGCCGTTTCTCCTTGGCTGAATAGTTGGTGATGGTGTCCCCCATGATCTTTGAGTTGGGAATGATCACGGTCCTGTTGTCAACCGTGGCAAGCTGGGTCGTAAATACCTGGATCTTCTCGATGCTGCCGGCCACCCCTGCTGCCTCCACATAGTCACCCGCCTTGAAGGGCCTGAAGATGAGGATGAGGAACCCTGCCGCAAAGTTCGAGAGCGACCCCTGCAGTGCCAGGCCGATGGCCAAGCCTGCAGCACCGATGATTGCAATGAAGGAGGTGGTCTGTATCCCGAGCTGGGCAAGCGCCGCGATCACGATAAACACGAGCAGCGCGATGTAGACGAGGTTCTCCACAAAGGAGGTGATCATGGGATCCACGTTGCGTTTCGCAAGGAGCTTTCCCGTAATGCGCTGAAGGATCTTGGCGACCCATCGTCCTATGATGAAGATGAGAAGAGCGGCAACGACCTTGAGCCCGTAGAGCGTTATCAGTTCCTGAATCTTGATCAAAGCGTCTTCCATGCGATGGTACCTCCTTGTGGCAGTATGTGAAGAATGACGTGATCACTCACATCCAATTAATGAACACGCTGTGCCGGCCAAGGGGGCACCTTCAGGCTTTGCAACGCCTGCGTGCCCCACTCAGCCGGATAATAGCCGGAACTGTCTTACTTCATGGGGACGAACTCGACCCTGCGGTTCCTCGCCCTGTTTTCCGCGGTGTCATTGGGCGCAACGGGCCTGGTCAGTCCATATCCACGCGTGGCAAGCCTGTCTGCAGCGATACCGCTCTCCACGAGGTATATCTTCACCGATTCGGCGCGCTGCTGTGAGAGCCTCATGTTGTACTCGGCCGGCCCGATGTTGTCGGTGTGGCCCTGGATCTCCATCTTGGCATCCGGACTGCCCTCGAGGAACATGACAACCTCGTCCAGGATGGGGAGACTCTCGTCCTTGAGATCGGCCTTGGCAAAGTCAAAATAGATGTTTCTGAAGACAAAGGCACCCTCGACAACCTCTTCGATGGGACAGCCCTGCTCATCGACCTTCACCCCGGCAGGGGTTCCCGGACACTTGTCGAGGTAGTCGGGCACACCGTCACCGTCGCTGTCGATGGGACAGCCGAACTGGTCGACCTTCACTCCGGCAGGGGTTGCCGGACACTTGTCGAGGTAGTCGGGTACACCGTCACCATCGCTGTCGATGGGACAGCCGAACCTGTCCACCTTTACCCCGGCAGGGGTTCCAGGACACTTGTCGAGGTAGTCGGGTACACCGTCACCGTCGCTGTCGATGGGACAGCCGAACTCATCGACCTTGACTCCTGCAGGGGTCCCCGGACACTTGTCGATATCATCTGGGACACCGTCTCCATCAGAGTCAATCACCTTCTTTTCTCCACCCAGGGCAAACATGAGACCGAGGGTGTAAACGAGGTTGTGGTTGGTCGTGTCAAAGGAGGTGATGTGCCGGATATCGCCCCTGAGGGCCACGGCTTCAGAGAGGAAATACTTCAATCCACCGCCGTAGTTCACCAGGAAATCGGTGTCGGTCTTCGCTCCCTGCCGATCGTTATCAACGGTTATCCCGCCGAGTCCCGCGGCGAGATACGGCACCAGCTTCTTTTCTGGGAAGAAGTGGTAGAGGGCATCGAAATGGTAGACGTGCGCCCCGACATCCTCATAGGGATCCCAGGTATACGTGCTCAGATTGACGCCCCCGGGATCGTTACTGTTCACGTAGTTGTACACAGCCTCGAGGCCCCAGTTTTCCGTGAGGTTGTATCCCAGGCCGGCCCCATAGGTCCATCCATCATCGAAGTCCTGATCGTGGTCGAAGTGATAGTACCCGCCGAAGATCGTGAGGTTCACGGCGCCGGGCCTGTTTTCTGCCATGACCTGGCCAGAAACACACACAAACAGAACCAGCAGCACAAGACATGCCGGCTTCAGCAAACTTCGTACACCCGTTTTAAACAAGCTCCCCATAGACATACCTCCTCTGTATAATTAGTGCGTTAACACAACTAATTATAATAACGATGAACTGAAAATCAAGGAGATACCATTGAGGAAGATGGCCTTGTTCTGCTCTTCTTTTTTTCCCTTGGGACAGATAAACTTTTTTTCCCGTGGTCAGAAAAACGCTTCGATGCCGGCTGATATTCTTGATAAAAATCCAGGTCCCACCAGGACATAAATGAGACCCCATGCCAGATTTCATGTTGAGCCTCCCGGGTAATTGCACTAGAGTCGGAGATCATGGACCGACCTCTGACGAGCCTGAAGGGCTGGTACATCGACCTGGAGAAACGCGAAGCCCGCCCCGGGGAACTGCCTGATGACGTATCGCGTGCCTTCCTCGGAGGCAGGGGCATCGGCTCGTGGTTTCTGGGCGCCTGCCCCACCGCGGACCCCCTTGCCCATGACGCTCCCCTCGTCTTTGCCACGGGACAGCTCACCGGGTCGCGAATCCCGGCCTCGGGGCGCACGGCAATTTCCGCCTTCTCCCCCCTGACCAACACCATCTGCAGCTGCTCGGTGGGCGGGAGACTCGCCATCGAGATGAGGAAGGCCGGTGCGGACTTCATTCACATCACGGGCAGGGCCGAGACCGAACTCGTCATGACAATCGACAACTCCGGGGTCACGTTCGAAGAGGCTCACCTGGCAGCAGATCTCCCCTTGAGCGAGGTCTTCGCATCCCTTGCCCGCCAAGGAGGCTCCACGGCGGCGATCGGGCCGGGGGCAAAGGCCGGTTGCCGGTATGCCTCCATCATGGTGGATGGGACCTATGCCTCGGGCAGGGGCGGGCTGGGGCTCGTCATGGCCTCAAGAAACCTCCGCGCCCTCAACGTCATGGGCACCTCACGCCTTACAAGTGTCGACCGGGCCGGGGAGGAGGCGGCCAGGACAGACATCATCCGGCTCTTCGATGCGTCACCTGCCATCATGGGGAGATCGGGCCTGAAGAACTTCGGCACCGCCACCCTGGTGGACCTCATGGCATCCCGGCGCATGATGCCCACGGCCAACTTCCGCAGGACCTATTTCGAAGGCTACCGGGCGTTTTCCGCACCAACGCTCGCACGGCACGGCCGGGTCACACACCACGCATGCCACGGCTGCCCCATCGCGTGCAAGAAGCGTACGGACACCTCGCTCCCCGAGTTCGAGACCCTCTCCCACTTCGGGGCCCTCAACGAAAACAACGACCTCGCGTCCATCATCGAGGCAAACCGCCTCTGCAACGAAGCCGGGATCGATACCATCACCGCGGCATCCACCATCGCCTGCCTCGCGGAGATCAGGCAGACCCGCTATACCGGCGCCGCCCTCGTGGAAAAGGTGAAAGAAATCGTCACTGGAAAAGGCGATGGCGAGCTTCTCAGGCTGGGCTCCGCGCTCATGGCCCGGGAACTGGGCGTGCCGGAGCTCTCCATGAGCGTGAAATCCCTGGAGCTGCCCGCCTACGATCCCCGCGGGGCATATGGCATGGCGCTGGCCTACGGCACCTCCACCCGCGGTGCATGCCATCTGCGCGCCTACCCCATCGCCCACGAGATCCTGCGAAAGCCTGTTGCCACGGACCGGTTCAGCTTCTCGGGCAAGGCGCGCATCATCAAGATCGCAGAGGACCTCAACAGCGTGGTCGACTCCATCGGCGCCTGCAAGTTCGCCTTCCTCGGGGCATCCCTGGAGGAGTACGCCAAGGGGTTTTCCGCGGTCACGGGGCTGGAGCTCGACACCCAGGACCTGCTCCGCATCGGGGACACCATCTCAAGCCTCGAGCGGCACATCAACACGCTCAGGGGATTCACCCGCGCAGACGACATGCTCCCGCAGAGGTTCTACACCGAGGCCGGCACGAACGGCCCCGGCATCGAGATCCCTCCCATCGACAGGGCCGCCTTCGAAGAGGCGCTGGACCGCTACTACCGGATCAGGGGATGCAATCCCGACGGAACGCTCACCGAGATCCGAACCAGGGGGATCGCGCTGTGCGCAACCAGGTAGAAAAGTATCTGAACAAGCTCCTGGCCCATGGCCTGATAGACGCACGGGAAGACTGCGCCCTCTACGGCCTGGACGACGAGATCTCCACGAACCTGGACCGTGTGCCGGGCGAGGTGGAGAGACTCTTCGAGATCCTGAGCATTTCGAGCCTCGTGCACGCCCGGCCTGGCAGAGACCTGTGGCGGATCATCACCGCGCTCTGTGACGAGTCATTGCTGCTCATCACGCCCCGCGACTCGGAGAGCCTCACCTTCATCCACGACATCCCGGTGGTGGACACCTTCGACCCCGACCAGATCGCCTGCGCCCTGAACCGGAGGAAGGGCTGCATCGTGAGGGACTCGGGCATCGTGACCCTCGGGAGCGTCTCCGTTGAACAGGCCTTCATCGTCTTGAGCTCCATCTGCTTCGCCTGCTTCGTGAAGTACTTTTCAGACATCCTAAACACCATCTGCGAATTCTCCCCGGAGATCCGACCGGAGCACGCGCATTTTGAACAGGCCCTCGAACTCCTGGATGGATTCAGGCCTCCCTCGGGCATCAATGACCTGCCTGCACGCATTCCTGATACCGAGGAGGGGATCGTCCATGCCATGGACATCACGGGAAAGCTCATGGTCTCAAGGAGGCTGGTGGACTCCTTCTTCGGAAACATCTCGTGCCTCAAAGGGGACGACCTCTACATCTCCCAGACCGGCTCATCCCTGGATGAGCTCCCCGGGTATATCGACAGGGTGCCCCTCGACGGGTCGTCCACCTGCGACCTCACCTCCTCTTCCGAGCTCATGGCCCACCTGAGGATCTATGAGCTCACGGGTCACAGGCTTATCATCCACGGCCATCCGAAGTTCTCCGTGATCATGTCCATGTTCGGAGGTGAGCTGCCCTTTGGCCAGAGACGCTCCGTGGGCGGGATCCCCGTCGTGTCGGGCGAGGTGGGAGCCGGCAGGCGCGGCCTCATGCACACCCTGCCCGAGGCCCTGGTGGAAGGCCACGCCGCCATCGTCTCCGGGCACGGCACGTTCTTAAGCGATGCAGCGTCCTTTTCCAACGCCTTCGAGAGGCTCTCGGCAATCGAACACCGCTGCTACGAAACTTACTTCGAAACGCTCAGGAAAAACGGCATCGAGGTGCCCTGACACTCCGGGGCGATGCCTTGCGCCATGGTGCCGGATCAGCGACCGCGCCTGTCCGCGCGTGGATTGTCGGGATCGTCTTTACCGGATGATTTCAGCAGTGCATCCGCGTCAATGACTCTGATGGAGCGGTTCCGGACCTCGAGAACCCCCTCTGTCTCCAGCTTGCGAAAGACCCGGGAGAGCGTCTCCGGCGTGGTGCCCAGGACCTTGGCCAGCTCCCGCTGGGAAAACCCGAGTTCGATCACCTCCCCTGCCCCCTGCTGAACCAGCACAGCTGCAAGGTAGGCCGACAGGCGCTGGGGAATGTCCTTGAGGGCCAGGGCCTCGATGAGACTGAGCGACTCCTTGAGTCTCCTCGAGAGCACGAGCAGCATGTTGAAGAGGAGCGAGGGTTCCTTGCGTGCCACGGACTCCAGCACTTTTGCCGAGAAGGAGAAAATGCGCACCTCGTCGAGGGCCATGGCACTGGCGGGCGAGAACTCATCGGCAAGGGCCGTGAGGCAGAAGGGCTCGCCGGGTCCGAACATGAAGATGGTCTGTTCCCTGCCGTCTTCCGAGGCCTTGAAGATCTTCACCCTGCCCCAGATCACGAGGTAGAGGGCCTGGGCCTCGTCCTCCTGGATGAAGATCGCCTCGCCGGGCCGATACCGCCGCTCGCTCGCACACCCTGCCAGGATCCTGAGCTGATCGTCGGGTAGTCCCTTGAAGAGCGGAATGTGTGAAAGGATCTCGAAGGCCTCCATACGTTCTCTCTCTTTCACATTTTGTTGATCTGGATCAATGCCATTTTTCACCTGATGTCTGATACAAAAGTATTACGAAAAAAAATCAGGGAGGACGAGGCACATGATCAGCATGACGGAAAAGGGCAGAAAAGAGATCGAGAGACGGTATGCACATCGTGACGGGTGCGCACTCAGAATCCTGATGCGGTTCGCCTGAGGCGGTCCGCAGCTGCGGCTGGCTCTGGATGAGCCGAAGGACAACGACGAGACATTTGAAATTGACGGATTCACCTTTATTATTGGTAGAAGCACCCTGGATCTTGTCGGGAACATCACCATCGATGCTGATTTCCGGGGACTGAACATCGCATCGCGAGTGACCCCTGGCTATTCGTCGGGGAGCTGTTCGCTGTAAGCAGGGGTTTGATTTTGAAGGACCGCGAGGGAGATACTGACATGAGCACGCAGAGCAACAGCGGCATATCCCGGAGAACGTTTCTCAAGGCCGCGGGCGGGGTCACACTGGCCTCAACCGTGGGGCTGCCGAAACCCACCCGGGCACAGGAGACCGGAAGGCTCGCCACGCTCATCGACCTGAGCCTGTGCGACGGGTGCCCGGAACGCGACACCCCTGCCTGCATCGTAGCCTGCCGGGCCAAAAACATCGAGACCGTGCCCGAACCCGTGGACCCCATCCCGAAGCTCCTGCCCAGGGGAAAGATCGAAGACTGGTCCAAGAAGAAGGACGTGACCGACCGGCTCACTCCCTACACCTATCTCTACATCCAGAAGGCGGACGTTGAATACAACGGAAAACAGAAAACCCTCCACATCCCCAGGCGCTGCATGCACTGCGACAACCCTGCCTGCGCCACGATCTGTCCCTTTACCGCAAACCACAAGGACACAACCGGGGCCGTGGTGATCAACAAGAACCTGTGCTTCGGCGGCGCCAAGTGCCGAACCGTGTGCCCCTGGGATATCCCCCAGCGCCAGTCCGGCATCGGCATCTACCTGCACATCCTGCCCACCCTGGCGGGAAACGGCGTGATGTTCAAGTGCGACCTCTGCCTCGACCTGATCGTCGAGGGCAGGAACCCCGTGTGCGTGGATGCCTGCCCGAGGCAGGCCCTGCTCATCGGGCCCAGAGAGGACATCTACGCCGAGGCCAGGAGGCGAACAGAATCCATGAACGGCTTCATCTACGGTGACACGGAAAACGGCGGGACCTCAACGCTTTATGTCTCACCGGTGCCCTTCGATCTCATCAATGCCGCAATCGACACCGGCCCGGGAAAGCCCCACTTCAACCCCGTGGTGCGGAGCATGGCAAAAACCGATGCCATGGGAACCGCCGTGCTGCTGGCGCCCATTGCAGGCCTTGTTGCAGGGGTGGCTGCTGCTGCAGGCTCACTGAAGAAGTCATCCAAAGAGGAAGGCCCACATGAGTGACCGGATCCTGTACGACAAAGGCCTGGTGAAGCGCCACAGCACGATCGTGCTCATCGAGCACTGGGCCATCGCCATCTCCGGCCTGCTCCTGGTGCTCACCGGCATCTTCCAGCTCCCCATCGCGCAGCGCTACTACATCACCGAGGTGCCGGGGCTCACCTGGTCTGGGGACTTCATCTTCTCGCTGAACATCCACTACGCGGCATCCGTGGTCTTCATCGCGGCATGCCTGTTCCACGTCTTCTACCACGCTCTGCTCGGTCACAAAGCCATGCTCCCGAAAAAAGGCGACATCCGCCAGTCCATCCAGGTGATCAAAAGCTTCCTGGGAAAGGCCGAGGAGCCCCCGTTCCACAAGTACCTGCCCGAGCAGCGGCTGGCCTATGCCGGCATGGTAATGATCATTGCAGGGCTCATCATCTCCGGGCTCGTCAAGACCTACAAGAACATCTTTGCGCCCGACCTGTCGCTGGGGATCCTCCTGTGGGCCACCTGGGTGCACAACCTCCTGTTCATCCTCTTTGTGCTTGCCTTCTTCGCCCACATGGCAGCCATCGTCATCAAGCCCAACCGGCCCATGGTGCGCTCCATCTTCACCGGCAACATCCGCCTGGACTACGCGCGCCACCGCCACCCTTTGTGGATCGCGGAGCTGGAGCCGCCCCCTGCCCTGCCCGAACAGACTCAGCCCGAGACACCCAGCAGGGAGCCCGCAGGTGAAGAAGAACCACTCCAGGACGTTTCCCTGCCCGAACCTCCCGATACAGAAGAGGAACCTGCTGAACCGGCACCGGAGAGCGAGGAAGAGCACCCCGAACCCCCCGTAAAGAACATCGGAGAACCAGACACGAACCACAAACCCTGAATCAGACCATACAATCCCCAGTTCATGCGCGGGAGCAAGGAGTTCACAGCTCACCTCTCCCGCGCACTTTTTTTTGCCTGTTCCGCATCTTTCTGGTATCGTGGCCCAGAGCCACCAACGATAAAGCACCCTGGACTGTCATGCCCCATTCATGGAAACACATTTATGGGAGGGAGAGCACACATCCATCCACACACCCTTCAGGGACGGAGTGCGCACCGAAGTTACCCATGATCGTTGAGCGGGCTTTTCACGGCTCCGGCCCCTTTGCACATGACATGGGTATAAATTATGGTTGTATTGACATTCTTGTTGCCGAGAAGTTCCTGGGCCGTTCT
>DSBG01000111.1 GCA_011046135.1 Deltaproteobacteria bacterium | reverse complement strand
CGAATGCTTCGGCAGACCCGGGAAAGACTTGCGCGTCGGCGAGATCACCAAAAAACAACACAACCTCTACGAAATCCTCGGCGTCCATCCCCCTTCATCGTTATGAGATGGCGGGAATCCAGGTTATGAATTGAGATGAGTATCTGAGGACGCACGAGGCTCGATTTGCCCGGTTTTGTGGATTTCAATACTAAGACAGAAAAACCACCGACCCCCCATCAGCCTCGCTTCCCCCTCGAGAAAACAAGCACATCACGCTCACGATGGCAGCATCGTCTGTAAAGATTGCATACCAGGAAATCCCCTTTCCGACAAGAACCCATTGTCGGAAACGATTCGGCCAGAGCCACGGAAAGACCGTCTCTCAAGGTTCCAGCTCTCTGACTCCCTGAAGGTACTGATCCACAAGATTATCATACATCTGCTTGCCAACAAGCATGTAGTCCCGATGAGCCGCAGTGAGTTCTCCCTTGTCTTGTGCCGGAACACCGGCAAAGAGGCGATTATCAGGAACGATCTGGTTTTTCTTCACTAGGGAATGCTCAGCGATGATCACCCAACTGCCTATCTGGGCATTATCTCCCAGGGTTGAATTCATTCCGATGACAGAGTAGTCTCCGATGGATCGGTTGTGGATCATTGCGAGGTGTCCGATGACGACCCTGCACCCGATCGTAATGCTCGAGGGAGTGTGGATCACAACCCCGTCCTCCACGGCAGTCTCGTCACCGATATCGATGGTGCCGAAATCTCCCCGTAGAATTGCACTTGGTCCGATCCAGCACCGTTTGCCGATTCTCACGTCACCAATGATCTGTGCCCCGGGAGCTACCCAGGAGCCTTCTCCAATAATGGGAACTTTATCAAAAAAAGAAAAAAGAGCCATAGATCCTCCGTTACCCCCCACGATCATCCGGGTGGATGGGTGTATTCTTCCATCAAAACGGGAATAAAGCTCAGCAGATCCTCCACGATGGCGTAATGGGAAACGGAAAAAATTGCAGCGTTGGGATCTGAGTTGATGGCAATGATGGTCTGGGCGTTTTTCATTCCCGAGGTGTGCTGAATCGCTCCCGATATGCCACAGGCAATGTAGAGCTTCGGGGACACGGTCTGTCCCGTGGTTCCGATCTGGTGTCGGTACTCCATCCATCCGAGGTCGCATACCGCGCGAGAGGCACCAAGGGCAGAACGGGGAAACAGCGAGGCAAGAGCCGAGATAAGGGAAAGGTTCTCCTTTTTCCCGATACCCCTTCCCGCGGAAACGATAACATCCGCATCGTGTAACCCGCTGTCGCGATACTCCGATGCCCGTTCTCCCTGAGGAATCATCGAGACAGGCGCAACAGAGACGTCCACGATCCTCATGTGGCCGCTTTTTTCTGGAGGTGTCCTATCAGGAGAAAAGGCTCCGGGAAGCACGGTGAGCACGACGGGTCCATTTTGCGGTGTGACCACGCTCTGGAGTTTTCCTCCAAAAATGGATCTGACAAACGAAGATTCTTCGATGTCCTCGACACTGGAAATGCACGGTGCCTGGAGCGCATGGGCAAGGGCGGGAGCGAGATCAAACCCAAGGGACGTGTGAGAAAAGGCGATGCAGAGAGTTCGTTCGTCCCTGGGACGCAGAACCTCGAGAAGTGCCTTTTGGTAGAGTTCAGCGCTATACAGATTCAGGTGCTCCCCGTTGATCAATGTCACAGCGCATCCGGTCCTCTCTGCGAGGTTTTCAGCAAGGGAGAAGATGTCGCTTCCCAGCAGAATGATTTCCGGAAAGGGGGAACCCAACGCCCGGGAAAAATCGAGGAGTTCCAAGGTACCCGGGGAAATCGTTCCCTCGTGGTGTTCGCCGATGATGATGATATTCCTGTTCATGGTACTATCGCCATGAGAGCAGAGACTTTTCATGAAGGATGGATAAGAGTTCTCGTGCTTTTTGTCGGGAATCACCCTGGATGAAGGTGCCTTTTTTCCCGGCATCCGGATACCTGATGGCTGCAATCTTCTGCCGGAAGGCAGGTGAACCGAGATGTTCTGCCTCACAGGTCTCGAGGTCCTGTGATCGTGCCCTGAGTACGTTGGACAGGGAGGGATATCGGGGTCTGTTTATTCCGGATTGGATGGTGAGAACAACCGGCATCTTGACCAGGAACGCCTGTCTTCTTCCTGATTCGATCTCGCGTTCCACTACAACACGAGCATCATCAGGGCTGATCTCCTCAGAGATGACCGAGGTAATACAGGGTAGCACCAGGAGAGCCCCGAGGTATTGTCCCACCTGGCAGTGCATGGTGTCTTCAGACATGATTCCGGTTAAGATCAGATCATAGCCCTTGTCGCGTGCATATCCGGCGATGATTGACGCGGTGTCCTCGCCGCTCAGGTACAGTTCCTTCTCGATGCAGAGGTGAATCCCATGAGATGCGCCCATCTCAAGGGCCTTCCGGATGGTCGTGCAAACCCGGGACGGTCCCACGGAAAGGGCATGAATCTCCGTGCCCGGGAATCGTTCCCCGATGAGCAGGGCTTCTTCCAGGGCGAATTCATCGAAACGGTTCATCCTGAATACCGTTGCAGGAGACGGACGAACCCACGGGGGGTCTGTATCATGCACAAGCGTCTCGCTCGAATCACACACCTGCTTGATGCACACCAGGATCTTCACAAGGGCACTCTCCGGGTATTAGAAAAGATATCATTTCTCATGTGCGGGATCAAGGATACACAAGCCCGTTATGAATTGCAACAATAAAACGAGCGTTCGCTCATAATATGCTTGACTCCCGACTCTCCTCCAGGTAAGGTGTCTGCATGAGCATGATCTACCTTGTCCGTCATGGGCAGGCCTCCTTTGGCCAGGATAATTACGATCTTCTCTCGCCGCTGGGAAAGAAGCAATCGCGGATTCTTGCCCAATTCTTTCTCGATACCGGGTTGACACCAGATGCCTTGTATTCAGGGGCCCTTTCCCGACAGCAGGCGACGGCTCAGGAATTCTATAGCCTGTACCAAGCTCAGGGAAAGATGCTTCCCGATCTTGAGCTCCTCGATGAACTGAATGAATACGAAACCTCTGCCATCGTGACTGACCTGTTTCCTGCCATGGCTGAAGATGATCCGAGCCTGCATGACGATCTGGAAAGGATGTACAAAGATAAAGAATCCTTCAAGCGCGTCTTTGAGGCAGCAATGCTCAGGTGGGTGTCGGGCAACCATGCCACCCCCGGACATGAACAGTGGTCGGCGTTTGTCGATCGCATCTCACGGGCGCTGAAGCAGATCATACGGATCAACGGCAGGGGAAAAACGATTGTGGCCTTTACGTCGGGAGGGCCCATCGCTGCTTCCCTGGTCTCAGTGCTGGGCATCTCTGGAGAGATGGCCATGAGGCTCAACTGGCAGATCATCAACACTTCCTACACGCGCTACATGTACAAAGCCGATCGGATCACGCTTGCAGGGTTCAATTCCATCGCACACCTTGAGCTCGCCAAAGACCCAGGCGTGATCACCTATCGGTAAGGATACCGAGAACCCCAAAAAAGGAGGAGCGTATGGATTTCGAAGTTCCGGAGAAGATGAAAATCATTTTGGAGATGATCGACGAATTTGTAGAAAAAGAGCTGTTACCCCTTGAGCCTGAATTCCTGAATAAGAGTTTCAAGAGTATGCTGCCTGTCCTTCAGGAAAAACGAGACATGGTGAAAAAGATGGAACTCTGGGCGCCCAACCACCCGAAGGAATACGGGGGGATGGGTCTGGACCTCGTTGAACATGCACTGGTATCAGAATCTCTTGGGAGAACACCCATCGGACACTATGTATTCGGGTGCCATGCCCCGGACGCAGGAAACATCGAGATTCTTCACCTGCATGGAACCAAGGAGCAGAAAGAAACCTATCTGCGGCCCCTGATTGAAGGAAAAATTAGAAGCTGTTTCTCCATGACCGAGGTGGAGATGCCCGGATCCAACCCGGTTATGATGGACACCACCGCGGTCAAAGACGGGGATGACTATGTCATCAATGGCCAGAAGTGGTATTCTACTGCAGCCGACGGTGCAACGTTCTCCATCGTCATGGCAGTAACCAACCCGGAGGCCTCTCCCTATCTGCAGGCAAGCATGATCATCGTTCCCACGGACACCCCGGGATTCAATCTTGTGCGGAATATTTCCGTTATGGGGCACGCAGGAGACGATTACTTCTCCCACGGAGAGGTCCTCTTCCAGTCGTGCAGGGTGCCGCAGAAAAATCTCCTGGGACCCGAGGGGCACGGGTTTGTCATTGCACAGGAGCGTCTGGGGCCCGGCAGAATCCACCACTGCATGCGCTGGATCGGTATCTGCAACCGTGTCTTCGATCTCATGTGCTCAAGGGCTGTGTCCCGGATCATTTCCCCGGACAGGAAGACCCTGGCGACCAAGCAGATTATCCAGTCCTGGATTGCGGAAAGTGCTGCCGAGATCCAGGCGGCACGCCTGATGACCCTGAACGCCGCCTGGAAAATCGAAAAACTCGGCGCCAAATCAGCCAGGTTCGACATCTCCTTCATCAAGTTCTTCGTTGCCGGAGTGATGCAGAAGGTGATCGACCGTGCGCTCCAGGTCCACGGTGGTCTCGGTATGACGGATGATACCATCATCTCATTTCTCTATCGCCACGAACGCGCGGCACGCATCTACGACGGCGCGGATGAGGTTCACAAGATGGCCGTTGCCAGGAGAATACTCAGGGAATACGAAGGGAAGATCGTTCGATAACCCATGGAACAAGACATTGATTTCAAGACGTTCAAACGCGTTGTGAGTCTTTCCATGGAAGATATGTGCAGGGATCTTTTCCTCGAGAATCCCCGTGGAATAAAAATCAAAAAAGAAGGGGTTGCGGTGAAGAATCTCGTGAAGATTTTCAATGCCGCTCTCGCCATCAGCAACGAAAAGGGCTTTGCCGCCATGAGCATGAGGGATCTGAGCGCTGAAGCCGGGTTGAGCATGGGTGCCCTCTACACCTACTTTTCAAGCAAGGATGAACTCTTGGATATGATAACACATCAAGGCAGGATGGTTACTGCCAGAGTCCTCCTGGATCAGGTTGATGGCATTGATAATCCGCGTGCGAGGCTCAAGAGGGCCATTGAAGCCCACCTGTTCCTGAGTGAAATCATGCAGCCATGGTTTTACTTTTCTTACATGGAGACCAAGAATCTCTCGAAAACCCAGCATCGAAAGGCCATCGAGACCGAGCTCTTCACCGAGAAGATCTTCGTCGACATCATTTCGAGCGGGTGTGAACAGGGTCTGTTTCGCGAAGTGGATGTCGATCTGGCCGGTGCTGCACTCAAGGCGCTGCTCCAGGACTGGTATCTCAAGAGATGGAAGTATGCCAAAAGAGATGTCACGGTGGAGAACTATTCAGTTTTCATCACGAATCTCATGGAAAGCTATCTTTTTCTGTAATCTGTGAACAGCAAAGGAGGAGATGCAATGGACGTGCGTGATAAGCCGACTCGCGTGAGGCAAGGAGAAGAACTGGATCTGCAGATTGTAGAATCGTTCTTGAAAGATCACATACCTGGACTGACAGGCAAACTCGTGGTGGAACAATTTCCCAGCGGCTACTCGAATCTCACCTACCTCATTAAGATTGGCGAGAAGGATATCGTGTTAAGGAGACCGCCCTTCGGAAGAAAGGCGAAGAGCGCCCATGATATGGGGAGAGAGTACCGGATTCTCAGCGCACTGCACCCGGTTTTCCCTTACTGCCCCAGGCCTCTGATCTTCTCCGAGGACGAGTCCGTTATGGGATGCCCCTTCTTCGTGATGGAGCGAATCAATGGAATCATTCTCAGGAAGGATCTCCCACAGGGCCTCGTCCTCAGCCCATCTCAGATGAGGGCGCTGTGTGAGCGGCTTGTGGATGTCCATTACGAACTCCACTCCGTCGATTACGCGGCTGTCGGTCTTGAAGGATTCGGAAAGCCGGAAGGATATGTGAAGAGGCAGGTTGAAGGATGGTCAGACCGTTATCGGGGGGCATGGACACCGGATTCTCCAACCTTCGAGGAGGTGATGACATGGCTCCATGGAAACATGCCGCCGGATTGCAAGAGGCCGTCCATCGTACATAACGATTTCAAATTCGATAATGTGGTCCTGAATTCTGATGATCCCCTGAAAATCATCGGCGTACTTGACTGGGAGATGGCGACCATCGGAGACCCGCTCATGGATCTCGGAAATTCTCTGGCATACTGGGTGCAGGCTGATGACCCCGAGGAGGTGCAGGCAATGCGAATGCTGGCAACCAATCTGCCTGGAGCCCTCACCCGGGATGAGCTGATCAGGCGCTATGCTGACAATGCCGGGATCTCCATTGACTCATTTGATTTCTACTACTGCTTCGGTCTGTTTAGGCTGGCCGTTATTGCCCAGCAGATTTATTACCGATTTTATCACGGCCAAACAAAGGATCAGCGCTTCAAGATGCTCGTATTCGCCGTACACATTCTTGAAAAATCAGCACGAGAGATTCTTGAAAAACCATCGTTGTGATGACTTGATGGTCAATGCCTTCGGCGGTGATCCCGAATCTGGACAGCCTGCCGCCAAGATGTGCAGAGAGAATGAGAATTCGGAATGCATCAACCACAAGGAGATGCTGATGGATAAGATCGATTTTGCCCTCGATGGGAAGGTTGCACTGGTAACCGGAGCAAGCAGAGGGATTGGAGAGGCCATAGCGGTTTCCCTGGCAGATTACGGCGCACAGTGCATCCTCGTGAGCAGGAAGGCGGATGCGCTGCAGAAGGTGGTGGACGAGATTTCATCCCGTGGCGGGAAGGCTGAGGCTGTTGCCTGCCATGTGGGCGATCTTGACCAGATCAACGCGTTGTTCGCCCGGGTGAAAGACCGCTATGGAAGGCTTGATATCCTCATAAACAATGCGGGGACGAATCCCTACTTCGGCGAAATGCTCGGTGCCGATGAGGGGATCTGGGACAAAACCTTTGACGTGAACCTCAAGGGTCCCTTCTTCATCACCCAGCACGCAGCCCGGCTCATGAATGACTCCGGGGGAGGTGCCATCGTGAACGTATCGTCTATCAACGGTGTAAAGCCGGCTCTTCTCCAGGGGATATACTCCATGACAAAGGCGGGAATCATCTCTATGACCAAGGCCTTTGCCAAGGAGCTTGCACCGAAAAACATCAGGGTGAATGCCATTCTTCCCGGTCTGGTGGACACCCACTTTTCCCAGGCAATCATGAACAATGAGATGATCTACGATTACGCCATCAAGATGATTCCCATGGCGCGTCATGCAGTCCCCAGGGAGATAGCCGGAGCCGTGATCTATCTCGTGTCCGATGCCGCTTCCTTCACCACAGGGGCGTGCTTTGTGGTGGATGGTGGTGCGCTGGCATGAAGACGTGTCTGCACAGACTGTAGACATGTCTTCGGAAGTATAGTGACGCCTCAGGAAGCATCAGGAGACAGGAGGAAGGAACATGAAGATCGAAGATATCAGGAGGGTGCTCATCCTCGGTGCAGGGACCATGGGACAGCAGATTGCATTCCTCTGCGCCATGCACGGGTATGAGGTCGTGCTCTACGACATCAGTGCAGAAATTCTCGAGAAAGCCATGAGACGGATCGGAAAGCTCGGTACATGGTTTGTTTCCATGGGGAAACTGACCCAGGAACAGTCTGGAGCAATACTGCAGCGGATATCCCCTACGGATGATCCCGCTCAGGCTGCCCAGGATATAGACATTGTAAGTGAATCCGTTCCCGAAGATCCCATGCTCAAGGGTGCAGTCTTTGCACAGTTCAATGAACTCTGCCCCGAGCGCACGATTTTCACCACCAACACCTCAACGCTCGTTCCCTCGATGTTTGCCAAGGATACAGGGAGGCCGGAAAAATTTGTCGCTCTCCACTTTCACGATGTGAGGATCTCCAACGTGGTGGATGTCATGCCACACCCCGGGGCAGCACAAGAAGTGGTAAGTCTGGTGCATGATTTTGCCAGGAGTATTGGCCAGATAGTGATCATGCTCAAAAAGGAAAACAACGGCTACGTGTTTAACACCATGCTCTCGAGTCTGTTCTTTTCGGCTCTCACCCTCGCATCCCGAAATGTGGCCAGTATCGAAGACGTCGACCGGTCGTGGATGGGAATCATGCACACACCAATCGGGCCCTTCGGAATCATGGACCAGGTGGGACTCTCCACGGTCTGGTCCATCACCTCGTACTGGGCACAGAAGACAGGAGACCCCCAGGCGAAGGCCAATGCAGATTTTATCAAGCAGTATGTGGACAAAGGATCTCTGGGATTCAAGACAAAGCAAGGATTCTATTCCTATCCAAACCCGACGTATGCAGAGCCGGGATTTCTGAGCGGTGAGTAATACACGTGTAAGCTTCACGGATGTTGTTAGAGAGGACTATCGACTCAGGAAGAGATGATTTGATCCTGAACGTACTGTTTTCATGGCAGTATCGTCTATTTGATAAATTCAAGATCCGACCTGGCATGTAATGAGTTTCCCCAGAGTGATACGTGGCTGGTATTCCCGAAAACTTCAGAGTTGTGCGAGGGAAATTGCCTGTATCTTGATATAAGAAGGCATGCAATGGTTGATTTAGATCCTCCGGTGTGGTTCAGTAAGTTCATTGAATCCCTGTTTCATGTAACTGCCTTGTGATTCGAAGGTGTTGACAGAAT
This sequence comes from Deltaproteobacteria bacterium, assembly GCA_011046135.1. Classification (GTDB taxonomy): domain Bacteria; phylum Desulfobacterota; class Desulfomonilia; order UBA1062; family UBA1062; genus DSBG01. Next base: position 39,452 of record DSBG01000111.1, on the reverse strand, counting down.
GTATCAGACACGTGTGATTACTCGCCCTGTTCCCAGGGTCATGTGATTTCATAATTGACGAGATACGAGGAGGGAGATCATGTATGAGCTAGTATTCGATCCAGAACTCTGTCTCCGGTGCACAAGTGTTGACTGCATCATGAGGTGCCAGTACATTTCTATGGACCTGGACGAGGCAAAGAGAGAACATGACGCACTGGTCAGGGGTGAGAAATCGTCGATTCTCTCCCAGTGCGTGACATGCTACGCGTGCGAGGAATACTGTCCGTACCGCAACCACCCCTTCTACCACATCGTGGAACAGCAGGAAAAACTGGGCGTCCACCCCATTCCCATCCCCATCGAGAAATCCCAGGTCGTCATGATGGGCCCCCGGGGCAAGATCCAGCCCAAGGAGGTGAGGCGCCCAGTGATCGACATGTGCTTCTTCTCCATCATGAAGGGCGGCATCAGGGGAAAGCTCTTCGAAGGAGCAACCACCATCGAGGGAAGCGATATCTTCTGCAACCTCATGTTTCTCCACTTCGCCAGGAACTCCACCATCAAGGAGAGGCTTCCCCGCATGATCGAGAACATCATGACCAATTACCTCACGCCTTCGGGAATCAGAGAGCTCATCTGTTACCACGACGAGTGTTACGGAACCTACACCTCATGGGCCCCGGCCTTTGGCATTGAGGTTCCCTTCACCCCGGTCCACCTCTTCGATTATCTCTATCACGCTCTGTTGGAGGTGAAGACCGATATCAAGCCCCTTAATGTAAAGGTGGCATACCAGCGTCCATGTTCGAACAGACTCTGTCCGGAAACGGACCACTTCGTGGATGACATTTTCGAGCTCATAGGCGCCCAGCGACCCAGGAGAACGTATGAATATTCCAATGCCCTGTGCTGCGGAGGTGTGCCCGAGGCGGCACAGAGATTCGAGCTCTCCGAAGAACTCCAGAGGAAAAACGTTGAGGATATGAAGGCCAGCGGTGCCCAGTTCAGCGTTTTCAACTGCCCGTTCTGCTTCTGGACCCTCGCCGGGCCCGTGGCGAAGGCAGGCATGATTCCCGTTATGATGTCGGACCTGTGCCTCATGGCGCTGGGCCAGTAGAAGGGGGTGGTGTGATGTTCACTAATGAGACGCTCTCCCGAATCAGGGAAATTGTCAGCAGCGAATACGTTACGAATGAACCCGAGGATCTCTATATCTATTCACGCGATCAGGGTGTTCAGGACCCGCACATGCCCGATTGCGTCGTCATGCCGTCGAGCACGGAGGAGGTTCAGGAGATTCTGCGGCTTGCTTCCCGAGAACAGATCCCCGTCGTGCCCATGGGAGGCGGTCTCGTACTCTCAGGACTTTCCGTTCCCCTGAAAGGTGGCATCGTCCTGGATATGAAACGGATGAACCGGATCCTGGAGATCAATGAGAAAAGCCACTATGCCGTGGTGGAGGGAGGGACCTCCCAGGGCATGCTGGATGCCTACCTGAAGAAAAATTTCCCCCACCTGAAGCATTCTCTGCCCGATGCCCCTCCGGCGGCAACCATTGCCGGGAACATTGCAATCCATGGATCAGGACACCTCTCTCAGAGTCAGGGAGGCTTTCACTCCGAGATGGTGACCGGCCTCGAGGTAGTACTTTCGAATGGGGATGTCGTGAAGCTCGGATCGTGCTCCACCGTCCCGTACTGGTTTTCTCGGGCACCGCTGCCCGATCTCGTGGGCCTCTTTCTCGGCTGGAACGGAACTACCGGGGTGATCACCAAGGTGGGAATCAAGCTCTATCCGAGGCCAAAGCTGCACGATGTCCTGGTCTATATGACCGAAGACATAGATCTTGCGCCGGAGGTGCTCACGCGCGTTATCAACACAGAGACAGCAGAAGACATCAACTACGCACTCTCGCCGAAGCCCGATTATCTCAACGGGTTTCAGATGATGGTCATCAACATCACGGCTAATTCCGAAGATGAGATGGCGCTAAAGAAGAAGATCATCCGCGATGTGCTCAAGGATCTCTATGAAACTAAGGAATCCGGATTCATGCCGGTGCCGCCGAACATGAAAACAGGGTTTCTGGAGGCCCCCCAGAAGGCCCTGAGCAAGTTTGCCGACGTCAGGAGAGGGGGTGGGTTCGAGTATGTCGGCGCCATCATGCCCATAGAGCGGATCCCTGATGCATGCCGGGCAGGGATGGAGATTACGGCACGGCATGGCATCACCTATTCCCTCGGTGCACGGATCATAGGGAAAGGGCACTGTGCCATGTTCTTCTTTGCCTACCCGTTCAACCGTGTTGATGCTGATGAGGTGGAAAAGGTAAAAATGGCCCTGGAGGATACGAACGAAGCCTCCCTGAGGCTCGGCGGCATCCCCTGGAAGGCGGAAGTCCAGGGGCAGCAGCTCATCTTGAAGCAGATGGATCCTGGAACGTACTCACTCATGAAGCGGATCAGAGAAGTTCTGGATCCTGCGGGGATCATGAACCCAGGGAACTGGGAGGTGAGCTGATGGAACGTGACTATATCGATATCCTTCACCGGTGTTTCCGCTGCGGATGGTGCAAGTTTCCTTCGAATTACCAGGATTTCAACTGCCCTGCCTATCTGAAATATCGCTTCGAGTCGTTTTCTTCTGGCGGCAGGATGTGGCTCATCAGGGCCTGGATTAACGGGGATGTCGAGGCAGGACACCGATTTTCCCAGATCCTCTACTCCTGCGTCACCTGTAAAAACTGCGTTGAAGCCTGTGCCCTGCCATACATCAAAGACAAGCTCGTGGATGTCTTCATTGCGGCACGCAAGGACATGGTGGAGCAGGGTACGATTCCTCCTCAGGTACGGGATTATTTCAAGGCCATCTCCACCAGCGGGAATCCCTACAGGTTGCCGGCAGAGCAAAGGGCTGCCTGGGCCGAAGGTCTTGATATCGAACCCTATACAGACCAGCGATATCTCTTGTACATAGGAGATGTCGGGTCTTACGATGACCTGGGAAAGGCGATGGCGCGCTCTGTGGCCATGCTCTTTAAAAAGGCGCATATTTCCTTCGGGATCCTGGGAAATGAGGAGATTTCTGATGGTAATGACGTGGCCGCGGCGGGAGAGGAAGGGCTCGCCACGCATCTTGCCGAGCAGAATATCAAGGTCTTCTCCGACAAGGGGATCAGGAGGATCATCACCCTCTCCCCACACTCCTTCCATGTCATGAAAACCGTGTATCCCCTCCATGGAGGGAGATTTCAGGTATATCACTACACCAAGATACTCCGAGATCTTATGGGTAAAGACCTAGCCCCTGGACAGCTCGACACAACCGTCACATATCACGACCCCTGCTATCTCGGGAGATGGAACGGGGAGTATTATACACCCCGGGCGATACTGAACGCCATCCCAGGGCTGAGGCTTGTGGAATTTGACAGGAATATGCAAAATAGCCTGTGCTGCGGAGGTGGCGGGAGTAATTTCTTCACGGATATCCTGGGGACCGGTCATGATCTGGCAAGCCGGGTCCGCATCCGGGACGCCGCATCCACCGGGGCACAGATCGTGGCCGTCTCCTGTCCCCAGTGTTACCGGATGTTGGACGATGCCCTGAAGGCTGAAGGCCTGGAAGAGGTTCTTCAGGTCAGGGAGATCTCAGAGATTGTAGCTGATTCTCTTACCGCCTGACCGGTATGCCTCGGGAGTGCAGATAGTCTTTCACCTCACTAATCCTGAACGTCCTGAAATGGAAGACCGAGGCTGCCAGAAGGATCTGGGCCTTTGCTTCGGTTACGGCCGTGTAGAAGTCCTCCAGGGTTCCCGCTCCACCGGAGGCCACCACAGGAAGAGTTACCGCATCAGCGATTGCCCTGGTAAAGGCTATGTCGTACCCCTTGAGTGTGCCATCACCATCCATGCTGGTGGGAAGGAGACACCCTGCCCCAAGTTCTTCACAGTGTTTCGCCCATTGAATGGCATCCTGAGCGATGGGGAGGTTTCCTCCGGAGACAACGAGTTCAAACCCAGAGGGAAGGACGGTATTTCTCCGGGCATCGATGGCTACCGTAATCCTGTCTGAACCAAATTTTTCTGCAGCTTCGCGAATGAGATCAGGTCTTCTCACTGCACCGGTATTTATGGAGACCTTGTCGGCGCCTGCTTCGAGAATGAAGTCGATATCTTCCAGTGAGGAGATGCCACCACCGACGGTCAAGGGGATGTCGATAACAGACGAGACCTTTTGTACCCACTCTCTTCTCGTTTTGCGGTTTTCCTGGGTGGCAGCGATATCAAGGATCGCGAGCTCATCTGCCCCTTCTTCCTGATAGAAGCGAGCGTGCTCCACCGGGTCGCCGGCATCACGAATATCGACAAAATGAACACCTTTGACCACCCTGCCTTCCTTCATATCAAGGCACGGCATGATGATGATTTCTTTCATTGATTTCTCCTTCCTCAGAGGATATAGTGTCTTTGATTGAGGCAATGTATCGATCTTGAAGGGAATTATCAAGGGTGATCCGAACAGGTGAGCATCGATACAGGAGCCTGCCCGAGCACCGTCTTCTGGTACGTCTGTCAAGCATTTCAAAACGGTACCGATATGCACTACGACGGGTGGGCTCTTGCCGAGGGATTACAACAGCTAAAGACGATGGTGGTGAAACAGCGTAACCCCTTCAAAGCCGACGGAACGATTGAAATCTGATGGTCAAGACCCTATTTGCGACAGAGAGCTGAGACGTAAAGGAGACTTTGATGCTTTCATCTTGCTTGGATATTGCCCGTTTCATCAACACCGCAACCTACCGCAGAACACCCGAGTGGTTCTCTCCCAACACGATCCTCTATGAAGACAAAGCGATAGTCCTGAGGAAATTCGACAATGGCCGAACAGGCGTTCCTCTTCTTATCGTTCCTCCCCAGGCAGGGCACCACTCGAGTATCGCGGATTATGATCAGGACCAGAGCCTGGTACAGACATGTCTGGAGCTGACCGAGTCCCCGGTCTATGCCATTGAGTGGAAACCAAGCACACCCTTGCGCAGGGATGAATCCATCGATGACCTGGTTCGACAGCTCAGAATCTGCGTCAACGAGGTTGGCGGGCCTGCTCTTCTCGTTGGGCTGTGCCAGGGGGGATGGCTCTGCGCAATCTATTCTGCGTTGTATCCCATGGATGTATCTGCCCTCATCCTCGCTGCGGCACCCATTGACTTCACCGCAGGAGGAGGCAAGATCCAGGAGGTGGTTCAGAAGATGCCGATCAACTTCTATCGGACGCTGGTCGCCCTGGGTGGAGGGACAATACCTGGTGAATACATGCTCATGGGCTGGAAGATTCTGAATTCATATGAGAGGTTTTGCAGCGACTATATAAACCTGTGGATCAATGTCAGGGACAAGGACTTCGTTAATCGCGTGAAAAAATTTCAGACTTGGTACGAATATACCCAGAACATCTCGGGCAAGTGGTACCTGCAGGCAGTTCGAAAACTCTTCATGAAAAACCAGCTCATCACGAGAGAGCTCGTGGTTCTGGGCAAGCCCGTAGATCTCGGAGTTATTGACTGCCCCGTTGCAATGCTGGCAGGAGAAAAGGATGACATCACCCTCGTTCCACAGCTCTTCAACCTGCGGGACCATATCTCCACTGCCGACGAGGACATTTTCAAGGTTGTCATCCCCCAGGCAGGGCACATCTCGGTATTTATGGGAAGGAATTCCCTGAAGCACTCCTGGCCCGAGGCGCTGAGTTTTATCTTATCGCGCACTGGGAGTTCTCGGAAAGCGGTGGAGGCTGCCTAGCTTCTCCCAAATTCTGCCTTCCCACGCAATGTCAAGGGAAGCCCTGCTGGCAGGCTATCAAGAGGGTTTGTTTACGGCTCTTTTTTCTCCAGGTCTTTGTGTTCTCGTCCAAATTCCTGGCTGGAGAAAGGATTCAACGGGGAAATATTCGAAAGGGTTTTTTTCGTTATCTCTGAATAGTTCATTCCCACATCGAGCCACATGCGGATCTGCTCATCAAACGTCTTTTTGAGCTCCAGGTAGGTGTTGATAGTCTGGAGGAGGTGTGTTTCAAAGAATTCCTGCAAGATGGAGCTCCCATACCGGATGATGATGTGGAGGAGGGGAGCAGGCAACAGCGTATGCTTGTTCTTCGCTTCCTCAAGGATGATCTGGGTGAGAATGAACGCCGTCACATCCTCCCTGGTCTTGGCATCGAACACCTGGACTTCATGTCCGCTCTTGATCAGATCAGCCAGTTGTGACAGCGTGACGTATGAGCTGTTCGCCGTATCATAGAGCCTTCTGCTGGCATATTTTTTCAGGATAATTTTCTCTCTCACGTCGGAATCTTCTCCCCGTACTGCGGTGTTTTCACGGTTCTGCCCTGATACAGTGGGCTTCACCATAGCACACAAGATTGCTACATCGCAACAACAATCGCTAGGCCCCTGGTATGACCAGTGCTTTCTAGAACCCGAAAGGCTCTTTTATATAAATAAAATTGATAGTTATATAATATCGCCCATGAGCTGAAAGGGAATAGCTAACAAATTATAATGCTGCACTGCAAAATTACCCCTTGACAACCATTGCTGTAACCACTATTGTGTAACACAACGAACAGTAAAAATAATCAGCAGGAGGGTCCCATGGATCAGAAAAACCTCGTCAAACAAATGCTTGATCTTCACAAGACATCCTTTGACAACGGATTCACCATGCTCCTTGTCATTCAGGACCAGATGGAGAAGATGGTGGGTTCTCTCATCGATCAGACAGGCTGGCTTCCGGAAGAAGGGAGAAAGGTGCTTGATTCCCTACTATCCAACTGCAGAGAAGGAAGAGAGGATTTTAAAAAACTCGTCGATGACGGTTACCTGAAGGCGCATGACTTTTTTGAGAAAGCCTCTCGTAACTAGATAATAAGTACAACAAAAAAACAATTCACGGGGAGGAAAGAGAAATGGAGTATCAGAAGGAATTCGTTAAGCAGATGATCAGTATGCAGAAAACAACCTTTGACAGCAGCTTCGGAACGATGGTGATGCTGCAGGACCAGGCAGAGAAAATGGTCAAGACAGTACTCGAACAGGCACCCTGGATCACGGCAGATGGACGTAAGGCCCTCGATCAGTGGGTTAATTCTTTCAAGAAAGGCCGAGAAGACTTCAAGAATTCTGTTGACGAAGGATACCAGAAGGTAGAGGAATTTTTCGAAAAGTTTGGTGGAAAATAACGAAACGTTCTAACAATACGGAGGATAAGTCATGGATCAGAAACAGATCGTAAAACAGATGATAGATTTTCACAAGACAACGTTTGTCAACAGTTTCAATGCGATGGTGATGCTGCAGGATCAGACCGAAAAGATGCTCAGCACGTTCATGGGTCAGGCGACGTGGATCCCCGAAGAGGGAAAGAATGTCCTGAATCAGTGGATGACAACCTACAAGAAGGCCAGAGACGATTACAGAAAGGCCGTGGATGAGAACTTTAAACGGGTCGATGAGTTCTTTTCCACCGCAGAAAAGGCAAAGACGAAGTAACATCAATACGCGCAGAGCTGATTCAGGAGGGATGGATGAAAGAACTCATAGATGTTTCGTTTGACTATTACGGGTCCTTGGCCAAAGGACTTGAGCAAGCCTTGGATACGGCAATGGCCATTACCAATGCAACCCGTGAGAAGACAACGGCCATCGAGATTTACTGGAACGGCATCTTCAAGTACATCAACGAATTCATGACTCCCTTCTGGATCGCCCTGAATTCTTTCACAAACACGGAGCGGGAAAAGCTCCTCCGGAACACCCCGCATGACAATATCCGGGACTATCTGGAACTCCTCCAGTTCAACATCCAGGTTGCCAACAAGGGGATGAGGAGTACTGTACGAATCATGCACGATTTTCATCTTGAAGAGATATCGAGGGCGTTTTCCGCATGGCTGAATACCATGTTCGAACGTGAAGGAGAAAACATCGAAGCCTTTGTCTCCAGGCAGGCCCGTCTCCTGGAAAAGGTCGTATACGAGTATCCCAAGGCGATCGATGACATCGGTTCTGAATTCGGGTTCCACTTTGAGCGTGATGGGTATGTGAAGGCTGGTGAGACGGAGCGGTTCCTGCTCTATCAGGTGCTCCCGAACAGGAAGGTGAAGGTCAGGGAGAAAGGGAAACCTGTGATGATCATCCATCCCTATGTTCTGGGGGCCAATATTCTGGCTTTTCTCCCCAACGAGGGAAAGAGCTATGTCCATGCATTCGCAAACCAGGGGGTTCCCACCTACATACGGATTTTGAAGGATATCGACACAACACCGGCGGTTCAGACTATGACCGGTGAAGACGATGCACTGGATACAAAATTATTCTGTGAAATCCTGAAGAAACGTCACGGTGCTCAGGTCACGCTGAACGGATTTTGCCAGGGTGGTTTCATTGCAGTCCTCAATATTCTCTCCGGGGAGCTCGACGGCCTTGTGGATGCTCTGATCACCTGTGTTGCACCCATGGATGGAACCCGCTCCAAGGCCCTCGTTGAATACATGGAGCACCTTCCTCCTCGGTTCAGGGATCTCGGGTATGCGGAAAAGGATCTCCCCAGTGGAAACAAGGTGGTGGACGGCAAGGTGATGAGCTGGGTGTACAAGCTCAAGAGCATGGAGAAGGAAGCCCCGCTCTACACCCTCTATCGGGACCTCATGCTCTTCGACGGTTCGAATGGAAGAGACGTGAAGATCACCACGACGGCTGCAGCCATGAACCACTGGCTCATCTATGACCGCAAGGACATCCCTGTGGCCATCACCAAGATGAGTTTTGATTCCTACACGATCCCGGTAACACAGGACGGGACCATTCCCGTCACGCTGTTTGGAAGGAAGCTCAATTTCAGGGACCTCACGGAAAAGGGGATCAAGTTTCTGATCTGCTATGCAAACAGTGATGATCTGGTGGACAAGGAATCTGCCCTGGCCCCTCTAGACTATGTCGATGCGGAGGTCACGGTGTTTCCCAAGGGACATGGGGCAATTGCTACGAGCTGGTCTGTCCCTGACTCTGAATTTGCCATCCAGAACCGGTATCCGGACGGTTCTCGAGGCCCGGTTCGGTTCCAATTGGATCTCGAAAGGGAGATGAAGGAGGGAAGTTCACGTGGATAAAGAATTCATGGAATTCTGGGGAAATTTTTTTCTCGCTGCAGCCAAAGGCCAGCAGCAGTTTGAAGACATGGTGACGTGGCTCAGGGGGAATGTTTCGGGGACCCAGGAGGTGACTGATCTTTTCACCAAACTCTATGGTGTTGACGAATTCTTGAAGAACACCCCGGAATACCTCAAGTTCTGGAATGCATCTCTGCTGGATTTCCAGAAATCCTTCAGGGAATTCCTCTCCCTGATGGATCTCGTGACCAAGGATGATTTCACGAAGATCCTCAACGAGAAGGAAGAACTCGAAGCACAGGTCCACTCTCTCGAGAACACGGTTGAAGAACTGCAGCAGCTGCTCAAGGAAAAGTATTCCCTCGATGAGTCCGTTGCGGGATTCCAGGCCCTCATGAGCGAGCAGACACGGCAATTCCAGGAGATGATCAAGGGCCTCGGAGAGGTCTTCGTCGAGGATCAGTCTCCAGGGGAACAGGAAAAATCTTCTTCTGGTGCTCCAAAGAAAAATACGCCGAGAACACCTACACCCCGAAAGAAAACTTCCCGGGTGAAGAAACCCAGGAAGGGGTGAGCACTATTATCGCCTGGAGCCTAGGAGATGGAGCCTCGACGGATTGACAACCTTCTCCGTTGAGATATCATCAGAATGAGCGTCAGGATTTCGGTGCTTTCGGCGGACTCACCATGGCATACCCGTCGAGCACCTTCTCCCCGTTCTGATTTGTGCAGTATGTCGTGAGCCTGATGCGGTTTTTCTCCGTATTGATTTCCGAAATCTCCACGTGGGCAGTCACGGTATCACCGATGCGGACAGGGGCGAGAAATTTCAGTTCCTGTCCCATGTAGATCGTTCCGGGACCAGGGAGCTTCATGCCGATTGCCGCTGAGATAAACCCGGCAGAAAGCATGCCATGGGCAATCCGTGTCTTGAAAAAGGTGTTTTTAGCATACTCTTCGTTCACGTGCGCGGGGTTGAAATCACCCACGACCCCAGCGAAGAGATAGACATCCGTCTCGGTAACAGTCTTGGAAAACTCGGCAAAGTCTCCTATCTTGAGTTCTGCAATGGTTCTTCCCAGCATGAATACCTCCTTGTTTCTATGGTTGATGTATACCGTTGTACGTTGTCCTTTTTCTGACAAACACGAGATGCCTCTTCAGAACCAGGATCGATGGCTCCAGATATCCTCCTTGAGACACTTCATGTCCTCCTGCAGCATCAGGTACAGGGATGCATTCTGTATTGCGAGTCCTCCCTGGTGAGCAATGGCGCTTGCAAGCAGGATCTCATCTTCGGTGAATTCTCTGGGGACCCCGCTGTAGAGCCTGAGAACACCGATCACCTCTTCTTTTGCCTTGATGGGGACACACAGGATGGATACGATTCCCTCCTCTTTCTTTTCATCTTTATACTGGACCCCTGCATCATCTGCTGCATTCTTCACCACAATAGGGTTACCCTTCAATGCCTCTGCTATGCTCTTCTCTGCAGAAATTGGACCCTTTTTCAGATAGTTCTCGCTCAGCCCATAACTGGCAACGAGCTTGAGGATCTTTTTCTCATTGTCGAGGAGACGAACAGAAACGGCCTTGACACCAAAGGCCTGTGCGAGATCCACAGACATGGTCTCCATGATCTTTTTCACATCGAGGCTTGAGTTCATCCCCACGGAGAGATCGTGAAAGAGTTTGGTGTTGTTCCTGATCTGAGCGATGAGCCGTGCCCGCTCGATGGCCATTCCTCCCTGTTCTGCCAGAGCTCGGAGAAATTCGATCTCTTCGTCGGTGAAGATCCTCGGTTGTGCCGTATACAGTGCGAGGACACCGATTACCCGATCCATGACCATGACCGGAACGATGAGGATGGAGGCGATCCCCGCTTTCTTTTTCATCTCGTGGTACTGGACACGAGAATCCTTGGTGGCATCATGAATGGCAATATAGCCTTTCTTCATGATCTCTTCTGCGGCGCGTTTCGCCTCTCGAGGCTCTTCATGGAGGTAGCTCTTGGAGAGCCCCTTCTGTGCCTGAGCGATCATCATTCCGGTTTTCCTGTCAACATCTTCCAGGAACAGGCACGCGGCCTTGCCTTCCATGGTCTCGATGGCGCTGCTGACAATGAGATTCAGCAGCTCCTGCCTGTCCACCGTGGTTCCCAGTGCCCTGCTGACCTTGCAAAATGTGTTAAAGAACTCACTTTTCTCGGGCATGACTCCTCTCCTTTAATCGAGCGATCCTTTTGTTCCACTGCATATCGTCTTTCTTCGACTCTGATGCGGCTTTCTTTGGTCTGGTGCCCTTCTTCTCGGGAGAGCCCCTGGTATCGGCATCCCTGTGCGCAAGCCACTGAATAATTTTCGGCGTGAATTCCCGCTGAGTCTTTGAGCTGACATAGATACCGATATGCCCCGTGTCGAGACAGACATCCTCGGTATCCTTGCTTCCCACCTTGCCTGTAATCTTGTTGGCTGCTCCAGGAGGAACCAGGTGATCGTACTGTCCGTAGATGTTGAGCAGCGGCATGGTGAGTTTTTTCAGATCAACCCGTTTTCCGCCTACCATCAGTTTGCTCTGGATCAGGAGGTTTTTCTGGTAGCAGTCTTTCACGAATTGCCTGAAGGTTTCTCCGGGGACATCGGGGCTGTCGAAGATCCACTTCTCCATGCGTATGAAATTTTCCACGAATGACTTATTGTCCATGTTCTCAAAAAATCCCACGTACTTGTCGATCATCAACCGGGCGGGGTTCAGCAGCAGGAACCCGAAATTCATGAGGTCCCCCGGCATGTTTCCGAAGGCATCGATCATCCGGTCGACGTCGACATCTTTCATCCAGATGTGGAGTAAGCCTTCTTCTGTATCGAAGTTTGTCGGGCACACCGTGGTCACCAGGTTTTTCACCTTCTCCGGGTGCAGGGCTGAATAGATCACACAGAAGGTTCCCCCCATGCAGATGCCCATGAGGTTGATCTTGTCCACCTTGTTCTTGCTGCGTATGTACTCCACGATGTTGTCCATGTACCCGTTGACGTGGTCATCGATGGTGAGAAACTTGTCTTTCCTGGAGGGGTATCCCCAGTCGATCATGTAGAGGTCGATCCCCGCTTCCAGGAAGTTCTTCACAACCGACCGTTCCGGTTGCAGATCCAGCATGGTCTCGCGGTTGATGAGGGCATACACGACCAAGAGCGGCCTTGTAATGTCTTTTGACGGCTCCCTCACCGGGAGGTAGTGCTTCAGTTTCACCCGGTCTTCCTGGTACACGATCTCATAGGGGGTGCTTGCTATCTCGGTGCTCAGGGGACTCAGCAGGATGTCGGAGGCCTTCTGTGCGCGTTCCTGCACCCTGTCGGCATCCTGAGCCAGGTGACGAAGGATAGTATCGACGGGGATTTTCGGTTTCTCCATGCGGACTCCTCCCTGCAACGATTACGGGTTAGCGGTATTTTTTTCCAGGTTTTTTATCCGTTTTTTGATCTGGTAGAGTTCCTGATAGAGATCATCCATGTCCTTGTTTGAGGGAATCGGGAGCGACTGGAGGGAATCCTCGATGATTCTGTTCCTTGAATAGAGAAACTCCTCGAGGTTTCCCAGGGTCTCTGCCATTGCCCTGGTATACTCCTCAGACTTGAACAACGTCATGAAATGTCCCTCAAGGATCTTGATCCACATGCGATAATATTCCTGGGGGTCCTCGGGAAGCTTCCCTTCCCGGGTGAGATCTTCTATCTTGTCCTGCATGACCTTGATGCTTTTCTCAAAGGGGAGAGAGAGAACCTGCATGAATTCAGCCAAGGAGGTTGAGAATACATTGAACTTGTCAATGGTCTGGTTCATGCGCTCCTGATAGAACCGCGTGAGCCCGAGTTGGGGGATGTTGAGATACTGGCGTATTTCTGATTTGTAGAAATCAGACCACGCCTTCAGTGAATCCTGATCAAGGTTGTCGAAGCGGTAGGCCTCGGCCTCTTTCCCGAGATTCTGTGTCTTGGCGAGCAGCTGCTCCTGGAGTTTCATATAGCTCCCAAGGCTTGACTGAAAGACCTTCATGACGAAATCAGGCATCAGGGAAAGGGACCGGGACACTGAATCCAATGAAGAGGGTTCGGTCATGGCGCTCGTGAGGGTCCCCCATGACTTGAGGATCGTCATGAGGGCATCCTGGGGAAGACGGCGTGCACCATTCGGGGTTGTTTCTGTTTCTGATATGTTCTCTGGTTGCATCCCTGTCAAGGGACCCCAGAACTGCTGAGCTGCTTTTATCCACGACAGAAACAGTTCGGAGGGAGTTGACGATGATGGATGTTCTTCCATGGTTCACCTCGATTCACGCGATCTCGTGTCAGCGGTGTATATCACTGAGAAAAATCATACACCTACAACAACCTAGGTACAATTGTAATCTCTCTCCCGGGTTTGTCAATGGAGACCCTGTCATTTCTTGAAAAAGGAACGATCTGTCGAGGAGAACGTCGAGGAACCTCGTTCGAAAGGAAACACGGGTAAGAGCAGAGAGCCAATTGTTTCTTGACAAGGAAAAATCCGTTGCATATACATATGCCTCGGTGCGGGAATAACTCAGTGGTAGAGTGTAACCTTGCCAAGGTTAAAGTCGCGGGTTCGAATCCCGTTTCCCGCTCCAATTTTTTCTCTGTGCTCCCTGCAACAGTTCCGGTCAGTTCATTTCTGGTTACAGGCCGGTGACCCTTGTCTCAGCACTGCCATGAAGAATCCGTGACTTTCAGTGCGACATCACGGGTATGCCCTGTAGAGCATCCTGGGGAACGGGATCGTTTCCCTGACGTGTTTCAGCCCGCAGATCCATGCAACGGTCCGCTCGATCCCCAGGCCGAACCCTGAGTGGGGGACGCTGCCAAATCTTCGTAAGTCAAGATACCATCCATAGCGTTCAGGATCGAGGCCGTTATCCCGAATGGAGTTTAGAAGGACGTTCAAATCATCCTCTCTCTGGGAGCCACCGATAATTTCACCGTAGCCCTCGGGAGCGAGGAGATCCGCACACAAAACATACTCGGGTTTTTCAGGGTGTTGTTTCATGTAGAAGGCTTTGGTTTTCTTCGGGTAGCATTCAATGAACACCGGTTTGTCGAAGAGGCCGGTGATGAGGGTTTCATCATCCCCTCCCAAGTCAGAACCCCACTGGATATCCGAGCCTTTCCCCTTGAGAATCTCCAGGGCTTCGTCGTAGCTGATCCGGTAAAACGGGGGGGTTATGTTCCTGAGGGGCTCGATATCCCGTTCGATCTTCTTCAGCTCATCCTCTTTCTCGGCAAGGGTCTTCTGGACCACGTACGAGACGAACTGCTCCTGGAGATCGAGATTGTCCTTGTGCTCATAGAACGCCATCTCGCCTTCCACCATCCAGAATTCCGTGAGGTGGCGCCTGGTCTTGGATCGTTCCGCCCGAAAGGTAGGACCAAGACAATACACCTTGCCGAGGCCTGGAATCAGGGCTTCCAGATAGAGCTGGCCGGTCTGCGAAAGGTATGTCTTCCCCAGGTCGAAGTAGTCCACGGAAAACAGGTTCGTGGAGTCTTCTCCGCAGGTTGTGGTAAAGATCGGAGTATCGATGAGCGTGAAGCCGTTGATAGAGAAGAATTCGCGTACATACCTGATGATGGCATCCCTGATGCGCATGATGGAGATCTGCCGGGGGGATCTCAGCCAGAGATGGCGCTGGCTCAGCAGGAAGTCCGGTCCGTGTTCCTTTTTTCCGATGGGGAACTCCTCGGCTTTGTGGATGATGTGGATGCCGTCAACGTGCAGTTCGTACCCGCCGGGTGATCGCTCCTCCTTCACCACGTGACCGTGAACCCGGAGGGAAGATTCCAGGGGGAGTTTTTTGATCTCAGGATAGATGTCTCCGATGGTGTCCCGCTCGACAATGGCCTGGCAGATACCGGTTCCATCACGCAGGATGAGGAATGATACCCTGCCGCTTGATCGTCTGTTGGCAACCCATCCCTGGACCGTGACCCGCTCGTCAACGTGGCGAGAAAAATCTGAGATGAAGCAGTTCTCCATAGCACACTCTCCGGTAGCGTCTTGGGGTTCTCATAGCCTATCTGTTCTGGAGGATCAACTGGAAAGACAGACGCAGTGTTGTAAGCACTGGCGCTTCGTGGTATTGCATGATCATGGATTTTGGCTATAAAATATGGATCAGGAAGAATGGGGAGACGGTGTTTGGGATCGGGATTTTCAAGATTCTCAACCTCGTTGAAGAAACGGGGTCTCTCCATAAGGCGGCTCAGATCCTGAAGATGTCCTACCGCGCTGCCTGGGGCAAGGTCAGAGACTACGAGGACAAACTCGGCATCGGCCTTCTGGAAAAGGGCAGACACGGGAGAACCGGGGCCCAGCTGACCCCGGAAGGAAGGATCATGGTGAACCATTTCAGGCATGTCCTCTCGGAAATGGACAGGATCGTATCGACCGGACCGCTTGCTGAAATCATCGGGAAGGTGGAGGACCTCAAGGCAGCCAAGTGAATGGTTCCCCTTCTCTCGCCATTCTTTCCCGAATGATTGCATCGTTCTTCGGAGCCGGGTATGCACCTGTTGCTCCGGGGACAGTGGGAACCTTGGCCGCAGTTCCGCTGTACTTGATCATCAGGCGATGGTCCGTGATCCCCTACCTGGTATTCCTGGGTATTCTGACCCTCGTGGGGATTGTGGTCTCCCATGTCACTGAGCAGTCATGGGGCAGAGATCCTTCCCGTGTCGTGATCGATGAGGTATGCGGGCTTTTGCTGTCCCTTGTGTCCCGACCATCTCGATGGAGCGATATCGTTCTCGGGGTTGTACTCTTCAGGGCATTCGACATCCTCAAGCCCCCCCCAGTGGGCATTCTTGACAGGAGGGTCTCGGGAGGTGTGGGGATCATGGCTGATGATCTCGCCGCCGGAGCCTTGAGCGCCGGCATGCTCGCTCTTGTTCGCCGTTTGAGAAGGACACCATGAATGCGATCCTTGTCATAACGGGCTCGGAGCTCATCTCCGGATTCAGGCAGGATGTCCTGATCATGCCATTTTCAGCAAGGCTCAAATCACGGGGGATTGCACTCAATGAAGTGCGAGTGATATCGGATTCTGCCCCTGCGCTCTGTTCTGTCCTCATTGATCTCCTGGGAAAGGCAGATCTCATCATTGTCACGGGGGGACTCGGACTGACACCGGATGACACGACTCCTGCGGCGATCGTACTCCTGAAGGAAGCTCTCGGAGCGAGGGTTCGCTCAGAAGGGCATATTAACAACCCCGTAGGCTCCGCCCAGGGGATCGATCTTCTGATCGAGGGTACGAGGATTGTCTTTCTCCCCGGCGTCCCAAAAGAAGCACTGCCGATGTTTACCCAGATCATTGAAGAGTTCCGAAGTTCCCTTCCCGAGACACTCAATATCGCGGTGTTCGGTCTGCGGGAAGTTGAGGTTGTTGAACGCCTCGGTGACCTGGCCGACCAGTGCAGCTTTCTGCCCAAGGACATGGAGGTAACGGTAGTTTCCCCTTCTTCCAATGCAGATCAGATCCGTAAAATCCTCGGGCGCTATGTTCTCGAAGGCGAAGATCTGATCAGCACTGTTTGTCATCTCCTGGCAGACGCAAAGCTTACCGTAGCATCAGCAGAATCATGCACGGGGGGCCTTGTCGGCCATTACCTCACCCAGATTCCGGGAAGCTCACGGTATTTCCTGGGTTCAGTCGTATCCTACAGCAACGAAATGAAGACGAGGATCCTCGGTGTGAGCGAAGAGACCCTGTCACGCTTTGGCGCTGTCAGCGAAGATGTCGTTCGATCAATGCTCTCGGGGGTTCTTGACCTCACAGGTGCGGACGTGGGGATCGCCACCACAGGGGTAGCAGGCCCGGACGGAGGGAGTGAGGAAAAGCCTGTGGGTACTGTGTGGATCGCTGTGGGGAACAAGAACAACAGTGTGGCACGGAAGTTTCTTTTTCCCTTTGACCGATCAGGGAACATCATGCTCAGTGCAAAAGTCGCGCTGTTTATGTTGAGGACCTATATCCATGATCAGAACCTTCATCGCGTTGCCCATTCCCGGTGAACACAAAGAGAGGTTGGCGTCAGCGGTTTCCCGTCTCAAGGAGAAAAATACCGGGGTCAGGTGGGTCAGGCCAGAGGGGATGCATCTCACGCTGAAGTTTCTGGGAGATATCGAGGAACGGCTCGTTCCCGAACTCTCTCGAGATCTCGATGACGTTGCTCGGGCGTTTCCTCCTGTTTTGCTGAGGTTCTCGGGCTATGGGGCGTTTCCCTCCTGGAAGCGTGCACGGGTTATCTGGATAGGCCTTTCAGGAGACAATGAGGTTCTCTCTCGGCTTGCCTCCTCCGTCGACCAGGTGTGCAGCCGAGTTGGTGTTCCTCCCGAGCGTCGGGCGTTCAGGGCCCACATTACCCTGGGTAGACGAAAGGTTCCATCTGTGGTAGATCTTGGAATCGACTTGATTGATGGTGAATTCACCTCATATGAGGTCCTTCTTTACAAAAGCGAGCTGCTCCGGACGGGGGCGCGGTATACCGAACTGCACAGGAGCCGTCTCGGACATAAGGGAGGCTGACCATGGAAGACGGAAGAAAACGGGCGTTGGAGGATGCAATAACGAAGATCGAGCGAGCCTACGGCAAAGGCTCCATCATGCGGATGGGCTCCGAAAGTGCGGGCCTGAGTGTCCCGGTCATCTCCACGGGTTCCCTCTTGCTCGACTATGAAGCTCTCGGGATCGGTGGCATCCCACGGGGCAGAGTCACCGAGATTTATGGGGCAGAGTCTTCCGGAAAAACCACGCTTTCGCTGCACTGTATTGCCTCTGCGCAGGCAACTGGTGGTGTCGCAGCGTTCATTGACGCAGAGCATGCCCTTGATGTGACGTATGCGAAGAAACTGGGGGTGAACATCGATGATCTTCTCGTGTCACAGCCAGATTCAGGGGAGCAGGCCCTTGAAATCGCCGAAACGCTGGTGCGTTCAAATGCGGTGGATATCGTGGTCATTGACTCGGTGGCGGCCCTCGTGCCACGTGCTGAGATCGAGGGAGACATGGGAGACGCCCACATGGGGCTTCAGGCACGACTCATGTCTCAAGCCCTGAGAAAGCTTTCAGGGGCAATTTCCAAAACCAAGACCACGGCGGTTTTCATCAATCAGACCCGGCAGAAGATCGGGGTGCTCTATGGAAATCCCGAAACCACTACGGGTGGGAACGCCCTGAAGTTCTATGCCAGTGTCAGGCTCCAGATAAAAAATATCGGACCCATCAAGGATGGAAACGAGGTCGTGGGAAACAGAACCCGGGTAAAGGTTGTGAAAAACAAGCTGGCGCCTCCCTTCAAGGAAGTGGAGTTTGATATCATGTTCGGTGAAGGGATCTCCCGATATGGAGAACTATTGGATGCAGGCTCAACTCCCGATAAGAACATCATCGAAAAATCAGGAGCGTGGTACAGTTACGACAAACAGAGGTTAGGGCAGGGTCGGGAGGCCGCCAAGGTGTACCTCAGGGAGCATCCTGACACCTACCAGGAGATCATGGAAGCGGTGAAGAATGCCTTTGCTCCCAAGAAGGAACCGGCTTCCGGTGGAGAAGATTGATGGATATCAATGCGATTCTGAAAAAAGGTGTTGCCATGGAGGCCTCGGATGTTCACATGAAGGTGGGCCTGCCACCCATTATCAGGAGATTCGGTGCGCTGATCCCACTACGTGATTATGACAAGCTGACCAACGACGACATTTCATCCATGGCCAATGATATCATGAACCAGTATCAGCAGGCTAAATTCGAGACCACCAATGAGATCGATCTGGCCTACAGTCTGCCGGAAGTTGCTCGTTTCAGGGTGAATTGTTTCAGGCAACGTGGGAGTTTCGGGATGGTTTTCAGGATTGTCCCAACAAATCCCCCGCAACTCGATGATCTCAACATGCCTGAGGTCCTCAAACGGCTCAGCCTCGAACGCAAAGGCCTTGTCCTGGTTACGGGAACCACGGGGTCTGGCAAGTCTACGACGCTTGCAGCAATGATCAACCACATCAATACCAATCGCAACTGTCACGTGATCACCATAGAAGACCCGATCGAGTTTCTCCATCGCGACAGGAAGTCCATCATCAACCAGCGGGAAGTCGGTTCTGACACGAATTCGTTCGCCATGGCCCTCAGGGCTGCCCTGAGACAGGACCCCGACGTGATTCTCGTCGGCGAGATGAGAGACAGGGAGACCATGGACATTGCACTGACAGCAGCAGAAACTGGCCATCTGGTATTCTCCACCCTGCACACCCTGGACGCTGAAGAAACGATCATGAGGATCGTTTCTCAGTACCCTCCCCATCAGCACCTGCAGATTCGTATCCAGCTCTCGGGTGTTTTGAAAGCCGTCATCTCCCAGAGGCTGCTGCCCAAGATCGATGGATTTGGTGTTATCCCTGCTGCAGAGATTCTGGTTTCCACTGCACGGATCCGTGAGTGCATCGTGGATGAAACCAGGACACAGGAAGTCAGGGATGCCATCGCTGACGGCACCGTGGCATACGGCATGCAGACCTTTGACCAGTCGCTCATGGCCCTTGTCAAAGAGGCAAAAGTCAGTTACCACGAGGCATTGAGAAATTCCACAAACCCGAACGACTTTGCCCTGAGGATGAAGGGGATCCGCGGTACAAGCGACGGGAAGTGGGAACAGTTTGAAGGAGAAGGGGCACAGGCCGAAGAACCCCGCGATGCATTCTCGAAAACGACCATATTCCAGGAAGGCAAGTATCGAGACGCTGAGTGATGGCGTTCGGTATGCCCTGACGGTCCTGTCCCGCAGGGCTATCTCTTCCTTTGAGTTAAAAAAAAACTTCAGCAGAGGGGAGCCAGTGATCAGGTTGTCGCCGATTCTCTGGCCAGGATTATAGAACTCGGATACCTTGATGACAGGGAATACATTTTCCGCAGGGCCAGGCTCCTGGCAGAAAGAGGCTACGGGAACTTCTCCATTCATTCCATGCTTGATAAGCTGGGCATTCCGACGGAGATGATTGAAGAGGCTATCGAGAAAATATCATGGGAGTTGAGTGAACCCATGAGAATAGCCGCGCTCCTTGATAAGAGGAGAGACATGCACAAAGATAAGCTGATACGCTTCCTTGCAGGCAGAGGATTTCCCTATGAAACAATACTGGACACAATCGACGGAGCACACACATGAAGGGATCTGAGATACGAGAACTGTTTTTGCGCTATTTCCAGGAGAAAGGACATATCATTGTCCCGAGTTCATCCCTCGTTCCTGCAGATGACCCGAGCCTGCTCTTCACGAATGCCGGCATGGTGCAGTTCAAAGCGACCTTTCTGGGAACAGAGAAGCGGGAGTACAGTCGGGCCACGAGTTCTCAGAAGTGTGTCCGCGCTGGAGGAAAGCACAACGACCTGGAAAATGTAGGCAGAACAGCCAGGCACCACACTTTTTTCGAGATGCTGGGAAACTTCTCCTTCGGAGACTACTTCAAGGCCGGTGCTATTGAGTATGCATGGGATCTGCTTGTACACAGGATGGGACTGGACCCGGACAAGCTCTGGGTGAGCGTGCATCACGACGATGACGAGGCATACGAGATCTGGAAGCGCGATATGCAGGTCCCGCAGGATCGTATTATTCGTCTCGGCGATAAGGACAATTTCTGGGCAATGGGAGAGACCGGTCCCTGTGGTCCGTGTTCGGAGATCATTTACGATCAGGGGCCCACGGTGGGATGTCTCAGACCCGAATGTAGAATAGGCGAGTGTGAGTGTGACAGGTATCTGGAGATATGGAATCTCGTCTTCATGCAGTTCGACAGAGATGAGAGCGGGAAGCTGAGACCGCTTCCCGCACCGAATATCGATACCGGTATGGGGCTCGAGCGTATTACCGCTGTGCTGCAGGGCGTACAGAGCAACTACGAAACCGATCTGTTCATGCCGCTGCTCTCATTCATCGGGAAGCTTTCCGGCACCCGGTATGCATCTGATAGTGAGACGGATGTGTCCATGCGGGTGGTGGCGGACCACGCTCGTGCAGCGGCCTTCCTCGTGGGAGATGGCGTTCTGCCATCCAATGAAGGCAGAGGCTACGTGCTCAGGAGGATCATCAGGCGGGCTGCCCGCCACGGAAAACTTCTTGGCATGGACAACGCATTTCTCCACAAGGTTGCCACAGAGATAACTGCCCAAATGGGGACGGTATATCCTGAACTCATCCTGAGAAAGGATTTTATCGGAAAAGTGATCGCAAACGAGGAAGAACGATTCCTGAAAACTCTGGACAGGGGATTGTCTCTCCTCGATGAAATCATTGATGACCTGAAAACCAGAGAGGGGAAACAGATTCCCGGTAGAGAGGTATTTGTGCTCTACGACACCTTCGGGTTCCCCGTGGATCTCACGGAGGACATCGCCGCCAAGGCTGGTCTCGGTATTGATCATGATGGCTTCGCATCTGAGATGGACATCCAACGAGAGAAGGCGCGGGGATCATCTACCTTTGGTGGAGCAGCAGGAGAGGAACAGCACCTGGGGTCTTTTTCGGGCAAGGTCGCCTTTGTGGGGTACGATACCTTCGAAACGGAGTCGCAGGTGATTGACCTGATGAAAAGAAGTTCAGGGGGGAAAACCGTACCTGTTGATGCAGTGGAGGAAGGCTCGGAAGCCTTTCTCGTTACGGAAATAACACCATTTTATGGTGAATCGGGGGGCCAGGTGGGTGACTCGGGAACGGTCGAATCCACCGAGGGTACAGCGGATGTTCTGGATACCGTGAAAACGGAAGATGGCGGCATCGTGCACAGGATCAGAGTGGTGACCGGAAAGATCCAAAAGGGTCAGGGAGTAACGCTCAGGGTAGACAGGGGCAGGCGCTTGAGCATCATGCGCCATCACAGTGCCACGCACCTTCTCCAGAGAGTCCTCAGAGACGTGCTAGGAGATCATGCCCACCAGTCTGGTTCCCTGGTGAGCGATGCCAGGCTCAGATTCGACTTTACCCATTTCGCGCCCATGACCGACGAAGAGATCGATCGAGTTGAAGCCATAGTGAACCAGTACGTGCTCGAGGACATGCCCATCCATACGGAGACTACGTCGAAAGATGTTGCTTTGAAGAAAGGAGCCATGGCACTGTTCTCCGAGAAATATGGCGATGAGGTTCGTATGGTCACCATGGGAAACGATGTCTCGGTGGAACTCTGCGGAGGAACGCATTGTCTTTCCACGGGCGAGATCGGTCTGGTGAAGATTCTTAACGAATCCAGTGTCTCTGCAGGGCTCAGGCGGATTGAAGCCATAGCCGGGACAAAAACCCTGGATCACATCAGGAGCCTTGAGAGGATAGTTTCCTCTCTGAGTGAAAAGATCAAGTGCGCTCCCGTGGAATTGGGAGATCGTGTCAACACCCTGCTCGTAAGGATCAGAGAGCAGGAGAATACCATCAAAGAATTGAACGTGAAGATCGCCACCGGCAACAGTTCGTCCGATGAACAGACATTTTCAACCCCGCTTGGCACCGTGGTGATCAAGTCTGTCGGTGCCGTTGATGTAGCCCAGATGCGCGATGTCGGAGACAGAATAAAAGAACAGATCAGTACGGGAGTGGTGCTCCTGTTTTCGCCGGGGCATGACAAGGCCACCTTTATTGCAATGGCAACTGCTGATCTTGAAAAAAGATTCGATGCGGGGAAGTTCATGAAGCATGCCATGGATACGGTCGGAGGACGTGGAGGAGGCAAGTCTCTTTTCGCCCAGGGAGGAGCGGAGCTCTCTTCGGTGGAACGAGTGGTTGAGCTCTTCAAGGAATCCTCGGGCGTGACACAATCCGGAGCAGGACAATGAAAAAACGGGAAGCAACGGTCACACGAAAGACCAAGGAGACGGATATTTCTGTTTCCGTGAGCCTGGATGGAGGTCAGTCACTGATCGACATCCAGTCGGGATTTCTCACGCACATGTTTGAATCGCTCGTGCGGCACTCTGGAATTGCGCTTTCTCTCAGGGCCAGGGGCGATGTTCAGGTGGATCTCCACCACACGGTGGAAGATATCGGGATTGTTTTAGGCCAAGCCCTCGGTCAGGCCGCGGGTGATAAAAAAGGAATCGAGCGCTACGGGTGGGCAAAGATCCCCATGGACGAATCCCTCGTGGAGGTAGTCCTGGATCTTTCCGGCAGACCGTATTTCCAGATCCACGGGAAAAACGTTTTCCGCGGGGTTGTAGGTGATCTCCCCCTGGAGCTCGTTCCCGAGTTCTTCCGGTCTCTTGCAATTCACGCAGGGATCACGCTCCACATGGAAGTTCACGCATCGGGCAATACTCATCATCTCGTGGAGGCATGCTTCAAGTCTTTCGCCAGGGCACTCAGAGATGCTCTGGTGGTAACAGGGGTGGACATCCCCTCGACAAAGGATATCCTGTGAGGTTTCTCCACACGAAAGTCAGGACGCTGGATAGTCACTCCGTACCCGGAAGGCCAATGGAGTTTGAGTTCGACGGGAAGGGGTTTTTCGTCGAAGAGATTCTCGATCACTGGAAAGAGGCCCATCAGAATTCCAGCTTCTACCCACAGGAGTACTACAAGGTGCAGGCTTCAGACCGGCAGCTCTACATCCTGAGATACTCCACGCTGTTCAGGAGCTGGTGGGCCAAACGATGCGGGGTGAACCAGTGATTGTGATTCCTGCTATTGACCTGCATGAAGGTCACGTGGTCCGGCTGAAAAAGGGGGTGTTCGAGAATATCACGATCTACAGCACAGATCCGGGCGAGGTAGCCCGGACCTTCATGGAAGCCGGTGCCCGACGCATTCATGTGGTGGATCTCGATGGATCCCTTGCGGGAAGGAGCGTGAATGCCAAGGCCATCAGGCAGATTTGTGATGCTGTGACCATTGAAATCGAACTCGGCGGGGGTATCAGATCAGCGGATGATGCGCACAGGATGTTCTCCCTTGGGGTATCCTTTGTGATCCTCGGAACCATGGTGATCAAAGATCCCTCTGCCGCGAGAGAAATGCTTTCCCTGTTCCCGGGCAGAATTGCGCTAGGCATCGATGCACGCCATGGGATGGTCGCTGTTCACGGATGGAAGGAGAGCACGCGAACATCCGCTGTGGAGCTTGCCCGAGAGTACGAACAGTATAATCCAGCGTTCATCGTGTATACCGACATCGAAAGGGATGGAATGATGAGTGGCCCCAATATTGAGGCCACCTCTTTGATGACACAGGCGATACAGACCCCGGTTGTGGCATCAGGCGGCATCTCGAGTCTGGACGACATCAAAGCCCTGAAGAACATTCCGGGTCTCCTGGGGGCCATAACCGGCAAGGCCCTCTATGAAGGCTCTTTCGACCTGAAAGAGGCGATAGAACTCGCCCTGGACTAAAAATTCTGGAGGACAGAGATGGGATGTATTTTCTGTAAGATTGTCAAGGGTGAGATTCCATCTACCACGGTGTATGAGGACGACCTCGTTGTCGCCTTCGACGATATCAATCCCCTTGCCCCGGTGCACACCGTCGTGATTCCCAAAGAGCATATCGAGAATCTCAACGAACTCCGTGACGTCGAAACCTGGTACGCAATGCTCAAAGCATCACAGATCGTAGCTGAAAAGAAGGGCATCAAGGAGACCGGGTATCGGGTTGTCGTCAACTGTGGAAAGGACGGCACTCAGATTATCTGGCACCTCCACATGCATGTGCTCGGCGGGCGGATGCTGGAAAGCAAGCTGGGATAGAGGGAAAAGCCCAGGTTGTCTCTGTTACTGGATATGGACCAGATACCCCAGGAGTTGTATTCCCTGGGGGTGTGAGGGTAGGATGGGGAAATCCGGCGACTGGAACAGCGGTTCCAGAATCTTTGCCCGTTTCGTGCTGTTTCTGGCAGCCCTCCAGATTACTTTGAGCAGATCCACGTGAGAGAGCGTGGAGGTAGCCCTTGCCAGAGAAAACAGGATTCCTCCGGATCGGAGCCGTTCCATGGCGAGGTGATGGATCTTGATGTATTCGGCTGTGTCTCTTCCCATCACGGGAAGGTCGCAGACAACGATGTCGTAGGTTGATCTTTCATCGCTGAGAAAACGTGCGACGTCATCCTTGATGTGTCTCCAGGTAAACGGTTGGATCTGATTGATGTCGCTGTTCTTCTTGAGCAGAGCCTGGGCAGGAGCAGACAGTTCAACGGAGACCACACGCCGTGCTCCTCCTTTCAGGGCGCACACGGAAAATGATCCGGTATAGGAAAAGAGATCCAGCACATCTTTGCCCTCTGCCAGAGACTGGAGGCGTTCCCTGTTACGGCGGTGCTCGAGGTAGAAGCCCGTTCTGTCGCCTGTGAGAACGTCTACCACAAAGGGGATTCCCCGTTCGTACACCATGAGGTCGCCATCGGGGAGCGCGCCGAGAAGTGGCCCTGTCTGAACACGCAGCCCTTCGGACGTTCTCGCTTTGGTGTCTGAGCGCTCGTGAATGGTACAGTCGGGATACAGGGTGCTGAGAATGGAGACTATGCGGGATTTGAAGGCGTCCATGCCCGGGCAGGAAAGTTGGAGAACGAGCACATTCCCATAGAGGTCCACCACGAGCCCGGGCAGCTCATCCCCCTCCGCGTTGATGAGGCGGAAGCAGGTGGTTTCTCGAGGGATGCAGGCAGATCTCAGCTTCACAGCTGATCGGATTCTCTCCTCGAGGAAGGAGTCATCGAGGGGTTCTTTCCCCAGAGTGAGCACCCGTACCGCGATCTGGGAGAAGGGGTTGTACATCCCCTGGCAGAGGAACTGTCCTTTGGCATTGAGTACCCTGCAGAGGAATTCTCCCTCCTGACCTTTGCTGATCTTGTCAACGGCCCCGGAAAAAATCCAGGGGTTTCCGTTGAGAATGGGCTGATCCTTGCCGGGCTTCAATTTTACGATGAGCATAGAAGTCTGCCTTTAACACACAATATTCGAAGATACCACAGAACTTTAGCGCACAGTCCCAGCCCCGGTATTGCCCGAAACCCTCTGGAAGAAAAGTCTTTATTTCATGAACTGCTCTTCGAGAAAGGAACAGATCCCCGCGATATCGTCAAAGAAAAACTGGGGGATCTCAACCTCGATACGATCATTGCTGATGAGCGCTATGTAGTCCGATGTCGATTCTTCAAGGCACAGGGGAGAGTCATAGAGGGCATGGTTGAAGACCTCGATTTTCCTGAAAGGACCGTGCTTGTAACCCTCTACGAGAACGATATCTACGCCCATGCTTGCCAGGGAGATGAGGTATTCAGGTGATGGCCCGGTGCTCTCGTACAGAATCAGGGTATGATCTGAAAACAGGATAACGCGTGCTGCTCCTTTCTGGGCGAACCTGTAGGTGTCCTTGCCCTCCCGGTCAGGAGAAGACAGATGCACGCTGTGCTTCAGGGCGGCAACCGTTCTCCCCCTTTTTCCGAGTTCCTCGATGATGCGTTCGAGTATATAGGTCTTTCCGCTGTTGGTTCCCCGGGCCACGAAGGAGATGATCTTTCCGTCAACGAGTTCTTCCACCGAGTCTGTATAGAGCGGAGTCACACACAGCGTCAACAGGAAAGAACACCCCATGATAGATGTATCGTCTCTCTTGGGCGTGTTCCCTCCTTGCTTGAATCGTTGCGGGACGGGGTTCTCTCATGTACAATACGCCTGATGTTTGAACAGTTTGGGGCGCAAGACATTCTCAAGTGGGCCACCCTGGTCTTCTTTGCCGGATTCGTTGGATTTTTCGGGAAGTATCTGGGTAAGGTGGTTTTGGAGGCCGTCCGCGCACGGCGGATCAAACGTGCATCCGAGAAATCAGAGAATACTGAAAAGAAGGACATGGCTCATGGCGAAAGAGATCCTGCGCAGTCACCCGGGCACGTAATGCACCCAGGCGATTCTTTTCACGAGAATGAACCTGTGACTGCGGAGAAGACAGAAGCCACGCAGCACGAGACATCCGAAGAAAAAGAACGAAAGAAACGGGACAAAGACCAGACAAAGATCGAGAAGAAAAATCTCAAGACCCAGCAGAAAATTCTCAAAAAGAAAAACTCCTCGCCAGAGAAGGATTGACAGTTCTGGTGAAGCACAGGGAAGGGAAATCCTCAAGGCCCGACCTGGAACGAATACTCCCCATCATACGGAATAAAGATGCGTGTCAGGTAAATGGCTGTGGAAAGATCCTACCCTGCGTTTTTTCCCGCCAGGACAGGATAGCGATGGGAGTATTTCCCCGTATCGGTGATAACCTGCACTGCACACCGGGAGCGCGCGTTGATAATGATCGGCCCCAGGAGATTGATGGTCATGTCTTCAGGTTTTCCCTGCGGGATGGACACAATGCACAGAATCTCGAGATCCTCTGTCTGATCGGTGCCGAGTTCGTCGAGGACATCCTGTTCAATATCGATGGTATAGTCGGTCTTCACGTACGTAGGGCTCATGACAACGAAGGCAAGGTCGCCGTCTTCTGCGCTCTGCAGCCAGAGGAAGGGAGAATTTTCGCCGTGAGGGAGGAGGATGTAGTTCTTGTTCCAGGTAAATCCAAGAATCCCTTTCGGAAAGCTAATCACCTTGTCTTCCTGGATGGGAATCGTGCCGAATCTGACGGTTTGTAATTCCAAGATCGTTTCCCCCTATACGTAATCGACGAGAGACATGCGCGTGATCATCGCGGCGCTCTTGAGCTGAGCCTCATAGATCGTCTGCTGATTCTGAAGCGAGGTGATCGCTTTTGCATAATCAAGATCTTCAATCAGGGAAACCCGCTGCGTCGTATCTACGTGTGCCTGCGCGATCACAGAGGTTGTGTGCTCCAGCCTGTTCACGGTGGAGCCGATCCGGGCAAGTTTGTTCATGAGCACCTTGCTGGAATCTTCAATCCCCGAGAGCTGGTTCCTGATGCCCTCCTGGTCGTTGTTCCGCAGAGCCTTTTCGAGGCGCAACAACGTCATGAAGGTGTTGCCCTGCTCTGAGCTGAAGATCTCATTACCCGGGATGTTCAACTCGATGCTGTCTCCCCTGCCGATCTGAATGGAGGTGATCGAAGAGTTCCCCTGGTAGAGGCTCTTCCACACTCCCTGGGAAAAGACAGAGAGATCTCCGAGTGATTCGACCCACACGGAGTCTCCTTCAGCCGGTTCTCCCTGGTCGATCCATGAAGAGGTGGCTTCGTGATACTCGTAGATGAGGTTGTCAGTTGAATTGAGGTACCGGTACCCGTCCCCGGGCGATGCCGGGGGTGTTGCGGATACTTCCTGCACATCGGCAAGCATGTTCTCCGCCGGTACCCACAAAAAGGGGCTCGCTTGAGTCATGGTGCCGCCGAAGAGATATTTGCCCCCGTACTTGGAATTTGCGTGGGAGAGGATCATGGATCGGATCTGCATGAGCTCATCGGCTGCGCCCTGCCTGGTTGCCGCTGTAGCGGTGGAAGATGACTCCCCAACGGCAAGCTCGCTGGCGCGCGAAAGGAGGTCGTCCACATCGATAAGGATGGTGTCCATTCTCGAGAGCCATCCCTGGGCGTGGTCAATGGATTTCTTGAACTGATCAAAGGCATTGAGCTCCGTGCGGTAGAGGAGAACGCTCGACAGACCCATGGGATCGTCAGAAGGTCTGTTTATTCGTTTCCCAGAGGATATCTGCCCATTGAGATTGAAAAGTTTTTCCGTGGTACTCGAAAGATCTTTCACGAGCTGATAGTAGAGAAATCGGTTGCTTATCTTCATACGCCATCCTTATCGGCATCTCGTTTATGGTGCTTTACGTCGATGCAAGGAGCCTGCCAGAGGGATAACCCGTGCTTTTTTCTGTGATGAATCCGGCAACGAGGGGAAAAGTGTTCCGTGTGGAGGGAACTCTTTTCCCTGTCTATCTCCTGCTGAGGAATTCCTGGATTGTTCTACATTCTCTGATGAGCGACTCCTCGTCCACGGTCATTGAGGTGAAGTTTTTCACAACGATCCTGCCGTCTATCACCACGTCCTTTACGTTCGCCCCCATCGCGGCGTAGATCACGTGCGAGATGGGATTGTGAACCGGGACCAGGTTGGGTGCGTGGCCATCGAGCACCGTGATGTCGGCTACCTTTCCCGCCTCAAGCCGTCCCCCAGCAAAGCCCAGGGCACGAGCGCCGTTTTCGGTTGCGAGCGCAAGGGAAGTGCATTCATCGAGCACGGTGGGATCCATGGTGTTGATCTTGTGGAGTTTTGCCACTGTCGAGATTTCCCCGATGAGGTCGAGATTGTTGTTGCTGGCGCACCCGTCGGTGCCGATGGTAACATTGATCCCGGCTGCGATCATCTGGGGAACAGGGGCGATTCCCGATGTGAGTTTCATGTTGCTCTCAGCGTTATGGGAGACCGAGACGGCGTGCTGTGCAAGGAGGCTGATATCGTGATCGGTGAGGACTACGCAGTGGGCTGCCAGTGTCTTCTCGGAGAGACATCCAAGGGAATCCAGCAGTTCTACCGGGGAGAGGCCATGATCCTTGCGTACCTGTTCGACTTCTGCAGAGGTCTCGCTCAGGTGGATCTGGAAGAGGAGATCATACTGTCGGGCAAGCTCGCGGGCCTGAACCAGGAGTTCGGGGCTGCAGGTATAGGCTGCATGGGGAAAAACCGTCGGCTTGACAAGGGGATCTTCAACCCAACGTTCGATAAAGTCCCTGGTGTGTTCGATGGTTCGAGCTGGATCTGCGAGGGAAGGCGTGGGAAACTGAAGAATTCCTTCACCGATCCACGCCCTGATCCCCACCTCCTTCGCGGCACGGCCCACCTCGTCCTCAAAGAAGTATCCGTCACAGAAGGCTGTCGTTCCCGAACGAGTCATCTCCCAGGCCGCAAGGAGCGACCCCATGTAGACAAACTCCCTGTCTACAAATCGAGCCTCTGCCGGAAAGATATACTCATGGAGCCACTTCATCAGCGGAAGGTCATCCGCCATTCCTCTGAAGAGCGTCATGGGTGCATGGGTGTGCGTGTTGACGAGGCCGGGAATCACGATGTCGAACGGACCGCCCAGAACCACAGAGATTTCCGGAGGGAGCGTCTCTGAAACCGCTTCAATAGTGGTCCCCTCGACAATAAGGTAGCTGTCTTTGAGGATGTTTCCGGGCGAGGTGATAATGTATCCTCCCTGCACTGCAAACCGTTCCATGGAAGACCTCCGAGTTCTACAGATCCTTGGCCCCGCGACGATAGCGAAGTGCACTGGCCAGGGTTACCTGATCCATGTATTTCAGCTCACCCCCCATGGGAATCCCCGATGCAATCCTGCTGATGCGGACATCAATTCCTGCATCCTGAACCATCTTCATGATGTAGTGAAAGGTTCCCTCTCCTTCCACCGAGGGGTTGGTAGCCACGATCACTTCAGATACGGGCGAGTTCTTCAGTCGATCGATCAGTTCCGGCAGCTTGATATCTTCGGGCCCGATCCCGTTCAGCGGAGAGATCAGGCCATGGAGGACATGGTAGAGGCCGCGGTACGCGTGAGCGGACTCCAGGGCGAGGACGTCGCTGGGTTCTTCCACGACACAGATAATCGATGCATCACGGGAAGGATTCTGGCAGATTGAACACCGGGGCTTGTCGGTGAGATTGAAGCATTGGGGACAGAGGCTGATGTTCTCGCGGACGGTCTTCAGGGAAAAGGCAAGCGTTTCGCTGAGATTGTTCCTGTCCGCAAGGATGAACAGGGCGAGCCTGGTGGCGGTTTTTTCCCCGATGCCCGGAAGGTGTTTTAACTGAGATATGAGATCTCTCAGCGGCTTCGGATAAGGATCCATCTCAGGCCAGGTCGAAGGGGAGGGGAATTCCTCCGGTCAGCTGTTTCATCTCTTCGGAGACGAGCTCTCGGGATTTTTTCATTGCCTGATTCACGGCTGCCAGCACCAGGTCTTCGAGCATGGGAATGTCTCTGCTGTCCACGCACAGGGGATCGATCTGTATCTGGGTGATTTCCTGTCTTCCATTGACCGTGACGTTCACCATGCCTCCGCCGGATTCAGCGCTCACGGTTTTGTGTGAGAGCTGTTCCTGGATCTCTTTGATACGTGCCTGGATTTTCTGCGCCTGTTTGAGGATTTCTGTGAAATTCATTTCCATGCCGCAAGTAAACCTCAAATGAAAAACACTGTCAAGAATCCTGATCTTCACAGTATGGAATAACCCATGGAGCATGGTCTGAGAACAGGCAACGATGTGGGGAAGTTAATGCGAAGGAGAACTTCGTCGTATAACGCTCTTGACTGAGGAAGAGGCCCCCTTCGGGTTCTGTTGACAAGCGCCCAGGGAGAAGATACCCTCAGACTGAGTTTCCCCTATTTCATGGATCGAGGAGGAACCAGTCATGAAGAGAACTTTTATCGACCTCTCCATTGCCATCGAAAACGCCCTTCCCAGCGATCCGCCCATCATGATCCCCAAGATCACCTACATCGACCATGCCCTCGGGGCTGAGTCCATGAAGGCGTTTTACCCGGGACTCACCAGGGATGATCTCCCGGGAGGGCTGGGATGGGCTGTAGAACTCCTGAAGGTGTCCACGCATGCAGGTACGCACATGGATGCCCCCTGGCACTATCATCCAACCCAGGACAGGGGGGAGAAGGCTCTCACCATCGATCAGTTTCCGCTGGAATGGGCGGTGGGAGAAGGGGTGAAGCTGGATTTTTCCGGAAAGCCGGATGGTTACAGCGTTACGTCCGAGGACATCGAGCACGAACTCAGCAGAATCGGACACACCCTGAGGGAAGGGGACATTTTCCTTGCCGCCACAGGGGCTGACAAATACTGGGGTACACCGGACTACCTCGTGAAGGGGTGCGGCTTCGGAAGGGATGCGACCCTGTGGATTCTTGACCGAGGGGTACATGTTGTGGGAACAGATGCATGGAGCTGGGACAGACCACTACCCTTCCAGGCAAGAGAATTTGAGCAGACCGGTGACCCGTCACTGATCTGGGAGGGTCATTTCGCCGGCATCGAGAAGGGATACTTCCAGATTGAGAAACTGACAAACCTTGACAAGCTCCCCCCCACGGGGTTCACCTTCTACTGCTTTCCCATCAAGATAAAGGACGCCAGCGCAGGCTGGATTCGGGCGGTGGCCGAAATCCACCCATAACCCCCGGGTGTTGTCGGAAGAGGTCCTTCCTCTGGTGTCCGGGAACAGGTGCCGGGATCTCGAGGAAACGGCGGAAAACGCTTGCCTGCAGAGATAGTCATAGGCTAGATTCCTGGTATGATCGTAATTGATGCGGGCAACACCTTGATTACCTGTGCCGTCTTCGACGGCGAGAACATCTCGCAGGTGCACAGGGTCACCACGCAGGAGTGCCTTCAACGAAAAACCTTTCTCGAACACCTTACCGAACTGCATGATCTCACAGGCCAGGATGTGGTGATATCGAGTGTTCGCAGGCAGATCAAAGAGCTGATCATCGAAGAGATCAGCAAAGAAACAGGCAGAAGACCCTTTGTTGTGGATGTTTCGACCGATATGGGGATCACCCTTCTCTATGAGACGCCCGAAACACTCGGGGTGGACAGGATCATCTGCGCAGCGGCGGGATTCCATCTCTACAGCAAAGGAGAATCACCGCTGATCGTCATCGATCTGGGCACTGCCACCACCATGGAATGCATCAGTGAGAATGGCGAATATCTCGGAGGTGTCATTGCCCCGGGACTCATGAGTTCCTACGAGGGCTTGCTCATGCGTGCTCCCGAGTTGCCCCGTCGCGAACTGGAACCGGGAGGTCCTCTCATCGGGAGATCGACAACCCAGTGTATCCTTTCTGGCGTTATCCATGGTCATGCATCCCTGGTGGAAGGCATGACGGAAAAGATGGCCCGTTCCATGGGCTCCAGTCCGGGGGTTCTCATTACCGGCGGATTCTCCGCCCTGGTGAAACCACTGCTCCCTGAAACCTATGTCCTTGATCAGGATCTCATCCTCAAGGGGCTGAGGATCATCTGTCTTTTGAACCGGGTAAATAAATGTTAAGATTTGATTTTCGATTAACCGATAGTTGCCTTACCAGGGTATTTTTTGTACACAACTTAAAGTAATGGATTACTTTTCACACAAGGTAATGGATTACATCACACAGAGAATAAAACTTGGTTTTTGCATAGTGCTCAGCGTACTCTTGTGCGTGACGACGAGCAGTGCGGGGCATGCCTCTGTATCAGCGGCAAGCGCCTTTCAGAGTGCGAACAAGGCATATATCGAGCTCAGTCGAGATATTCAGAAAAGAAAACAGCGAACAAACTGGATCGATGTCATAGAGCTGTACCTCAAGCTTCCGCAGGCGTATACTGAAACTCACTTCGCCCCAAGGGCGCTGTATCGCGCCGCAAAGCTCTATGAGGAGCTCTATGGCTACTCTTCCCGGGAAAACGATCTGAAAAAGGCCATCGAGATCTACCTGAACATCCCGCGGCAGTATCCTTCCAGCAGTCTTGCTGACGATGCGCTCTTCCGGTCTGCAGGGATCTACAACAACAATCTGGGAAACACGCAGAAGGCCTATGCCCTCTACCGGCAGGTCATCACTGATTTCCCCGATGGGGATATGGTTCAGCATGCCCGGGAAGAGCTGAATGCGCTCACCCTGGAAAAAAGAGCCCCCTTGACACTATCGTCCCTCAGTCTCGTGAAGGATGTCCGCCAGTGGTCAGACAGGGAATACACCAGGGTCGTCATCGACCTCGAGAAGGATGTCTCATTCAAGACCTTTGCGTTGCCACCCAATAAGGATGCAGAGAGATCACACCGTGTGGTGATTGATCTCATCAATGCCAGGACGAGCCCTGCATTTCCCTACAAGTTCGATGTGAACGACGGGATTCTCTCCAACGTCAGGGTTTCTCAGTACGACAGGAGCAGTGTCAGGGTCGTGATGGACCTCACCCAGAAATCCACATACAACGCCTTCCCGCTGCAGAACCCCCCCCGCCTGGTCATCGATATCAAGCGAGACGGTACTTCTCCTGCTCCTGTCATGACTGCGTCCCGTGCGAATACCCCCAAGAAGGTGCCCATTCACACGAGGTCGAGTATTCCTGACAATGTCCCATCCGTTGCATCACAGCTTTCTTTAAAGGTGTCACGGATCGTGATCGATCCCGGTCACGGCGGAAAGGACCCCGGGGCGATAAGCCCAACGGGAATCAAAGAGAAAGGAATCACTCTGGAGCTGGGCAAGCTGCTTGCGCAACGATTGAAGAAGGATGGGTTCCAGGTGTTCCTCACCCGGGAAAAGGATGTGTTCATGACCTTGGAGGAACGAACCGCGTTTGCAAACCAGAAGAAGGCGGACCTCTTCATCTCGCTGCACCTCAACGCCAATTCAGACCGATCGGTGAGGGGCATTGAAACCTATTTCCTCAACCTCACTACCGATGCCTCCGCCATTGAGGTCGCAGCACGGGAAAACGCCACCTCCACCAAGTCCATCAGCGATCTGCAGCTCATCATCAACGATCTCATGCTCAACTCGAAGATCAACGAATCGTCACGGTTTGCCGGAAGTGTGCACAAGAGCGTGCTATCGTCGGTATACGAGCGCGGCTACCGTGGCAAGGATCTCGGGGTTCGGCAGGCGCCCTTCTATGTCCTGCTCGGGGCGCAAATGCCCTCGATCCTCCTCGAGCTCGGGTTCATAACGAACGTCACTGACAGCACCCTCCTGACGAGGAGCACCTACCAGAATCTCCTTGTGGATGGCATCGCAAAAGGGATACAGAAATATATCATGTCCACCTCGTATGCCTACTATGGGAGTAATCAATGAAACGTATGCTCCTCGTCCTTATCCTGTGCCTGCCGACGGTTTCACTGTGGGCGAATTACGGGCTGAGCAACGTGGTGACCAAGGAAATCCGGAGACCCGAGCCCGTAGTCGAGCAGGTGGCCCCCGAAGTGAAGAAGGAAGAACCCAGAGAATTTCGCAAAACCGTGCACTACCCCTACACTATTCACCTGTCATCGTGGCGGGAATACCAGGCTGCCGTCAGACAGCTTCAGGAACAAGAGTCGGACCTTACGCCCCTGTTCATTACCACGATCGATCTCGGTTCCCCGGGTGTGTGGAACCGGGTTGATTATGGAGTGTTTCCCTCCATCAAGGATGCAGTCTTTAAATTGCGTGCCCTGCAGGCACAGGGTGTTACGCAAAAGGGGGCATTCGTCGGGGGTGAAGTTCCCTTCGCTATCGAGCTTGGTGCATTTGGTGCCTCGGACGAAGCAGAAGAAAAGGCCGAAGAGCTCAGATCCCGAGGGGTTTTCCCCTATATTGTCAAGGAATCTGAGGACTACTTCCGGCTTCTGGCAGGTGCGTACCCTGACATGACGAGTGCGTCTCCTGCCATCGAAGAACTCAAGGCGCTGGGACTGAATCCCATCCTTACCAAGAGATGATCCATGAGCAGGTAGACTCCTTCATCGAATATCTCACGGTGGAGAGGTCTTCACCGGAAACCACCCTGAAGGCCTATGAGAGTGATCTGCGCAAGTTTGCCTTCTGGCTTGAGCAGGAGTCTCTCGAGATTGATCAGGTCGATGGGTCGACACTGCTTCGCTTCTCATCATTCTGCAGGGAAAAGGGAATGAAGTTCACGAGCATCAGCAGGAGACTTTCAGCCATCAGGCAGTTTTACCGGTTTCTTGTCGAGGAGGAGAGGATCCACAAGGATCCCACCAGGGATATGGTCTTGCCCAGACGCGGAACCTATCTTCCCGAAGTGTTGAATCAGGAAGAGGTGGAACGGCTCCTGGCGGCACCCGACATCACCACGTCCCTGGGGATCAGGGACAAGGCAATGCTCGAGGTTCTCTATGCCACTGGGCTCAGGGTATCCGAACTTGTGGGCCTGAAGGTGCACAATCTCAATGTCCACATAGGGTACCTGATGTGCCGGGGCAAGGGTGACAAGGAGCGACTCGTTCCCATGGGAGAGAGTGCGGTTCACTGGGTGAAGGAGTATATGGTTTTGATTCGGCCGTCTCTTGCCCACGCCCGGACCGACGCCCTGTTCTGCACCAGACGAGGCTCTGCCATGTCCAGGCAGAATTTCTGGTATGCCATCAAGCGCTACGCACTCTCAGCAGGAATCGTGAAGACGATATCTCCGCATGTCCTGAGGCATTCCTTTGCAACCCATCTGCTCACCGGAGGTGCTGACCTCCGTTCCGTCCAGATGATGCTCGGCCATGCCGACATATCCACTACCCAGATCTACACGCACATCACATCCAAGAGACTCAAAGAGATCCATGAGAAATACCATCCGAGGGGATGACGTGTGGAAATCATAACCTCCCATATCCAGGCAGATTTCGATGCCTTTGCTTCGATGCTTGCTGCCAGGAAGCTCTATCCTGAAGCACTCATGGTGTTCCCGGGGGCCCAGGAAAAAAATCTCAGGGATTACCTTGCTCATGCATCCCCCGAGATCGCCTCCTCCATCGTGAAACTGAAGAACATCACCGTGAGCGAGATTACGAGACTGATCATCGTGGACACCCGTCAGCTCTCCCGCATCGGCGAGTTCTCATCCTTGATCGACAACGAGAAGGCGGAGGTCATCATCTACGATCATCACCCCCCGTCACCCGATGACATCAGGGGAAGCGAGGAGCATGTCAGGGAATGTGGTTCAAATGTGGCCCTCATGGTCGATATCCTCAAGGAGAAACAGATCAGGCCCACACCGGAGGAGGCCACCATCTTTGCCATGGGGATCTTTGAAGATACCGGGTCCCTCCTCTTTCCTTCGACACACCCTCAGGATTGTCTGGCGCTGGCCGATCTCATCCAGTGGGGGGCGGATCTGAAGGTGGTGTCCCAGACAATGGCCAGGGAACTCTCCCCAGATCAGGTAGATGTGCTTGACCAGCTCATCAAGAATGCCTTCATCTTTCATGTGGGAGGTCTCGATGTACTCTTCACCCGTTCGGAAGCCTCCTCCTATGTCGAAGACTTTGCCATGCTGGTGCACAAGCTCAGGGGCATGTTCGAGGCTGATGCAATTTTTGCCCTCGCCCGAATGGCGGAGCGGATCTACCTGGTTGCCAGGAGCACCCTTCCCCAGAT
This sequence comes from Deltaproteobacteria bacterium, assembly GCA_011046135.1. Lineage (GTDB taxonomy): Bacteria > Desulfobacterota > Desulfomonilia > UBA1062 > UBA1062 > DSBG01. Next base: position 2,139 of record DSBG01000111.1, on the reverse strand, counting down.
CAATGCCGCAGAGATTGCATCCCAGTTCGGAGGAGGTGGGCATCCCACAGCAGCGGCTGCGTCCATAAGGGACAGCACCCTTGATCAGGCAGAGGCCAAACTCGTGAGGCTCATCAAAAAAGATACCCGGCCCCTCATCACAGCAAGGGACATCATGACCTTTCCGGTCATTGCCCTGCGCATGGATGCCACGATCGACGATGCGAGCGTGGTGCTGAACCGGTATAACATCAATGCATCCCTGGTAATTTCCCGGGATCAGCGGGTTGTTGGCATTGTGACAAGACAGGTGGTGAGCCGTGCCCAGGGACATGACCTGGGAGCCGCAAAAATCAAGGACTACATGATTCGTGACTTCATGGTTGTGACTCCTGATGCGCCTGTGGGAGAGATACGCTCGCTGATTATCGATGGCAACCAACGGCTGTTGCCCGTGGTGGAAAACAGGAAAGCCATTGGAGTTATAACCAGGACCGATCTCATGAGGATCCTCCACGAAAAGATGGCCAAGGTTGAAGGGCTCGGACACCGGGAGACCCAGAAGAAATCAGTGAAGGGTCTCCTTGAAGAGCGTCTTCCCGGAGAGATTCATGAGTTGTTGATCCAGGCAGGAGAGCTCGCATCAGCACGGGGATACAATCTCTACCTCGTGGGTGGAATCGTGAGGGACATGATTCTGCGGATCGAAAACCTCGATATCGACCTCGTGGTGGAGGGTGACGGAGTGGCTTTTGCCAAAACGTTTTCCGCTTCTATCGGGGCACGGTGCGCGGTCCACGAAAAGTACAAGACCTGCGTGATTACCCTTTCGAGCGGATTTCACATCGATGTTGCCACTGCTCGTCTCGAGTACTACAAGCACCCCGGTGGATATCCCGTCGTTGAGCAGTCGACCCTCAAGCTCGATCTCTACCGGAGGGATTTCACCATCAACTCCATGGCGATCTGCCTCAATCCTGGCCGGTTCGGTGAACTCACGGACTTTTTCGGTGCACAGCGGGACATCAAGGAGAAGAGGATCAGGGTGCTGCATGCACTGAGTTTTGTGGAGGACCCTTCCCGGATTCTCCGGGCGGTGCGCTTTGAGAAACGCTATGGCTTTAACCTGGGGAAGCAGACCATGTCCCTCGTGAACGCGGCGGTCAAGTCAGGACTGTTGCGGAGCATCCCGGGCAGGCGAATCTCCCACGAGATCCAGCAGATTCTCTCCGAGGATGACCCGTTGCCGGCCCTCGAACGGCTGCGCGATCTCGGGGTGCTCAGCGCCATCCACCCGGATCTTGTCCTGAGCGAGGGAATCAGGGAGAATTTCACCCACGTCAGGGAGACACTCTTGTGGTTCAATCTGCTCTATACCCGTGAGAGCTACCGTTCCTGGTTCATCTATCTCCTTGCCCTCGTTGACCACATGAAGCCCAAGAAGGTCATTGACATCTGTCATCGCCTGGGTCTCACCGATGAGAACGTGCGCAACATCCTGACCTCGCGGGCAAAGGGCCACGCAGCACTGAAAGAGTTTGCTGCCATAAGGGAGAGAAAGCCATCCCTCGTGGTGCAGATCCTGGAGAAGCTGGGGATCGAAGAGACGTTGTTTTCGATGTCGAAGACGCGAAGCCCGGAGGTCAAGGAGATGATCTCGTCCTACATAACCAGCTGGCGATCATACAAACCTCCGGTGACCGGCAGGGACCTCCATGCCCTCGGCTTCCGCAAGGGCAAGGCCCTGGGAAACTGTCTGCGACTTATCAGGGAAAAGGGACTCAACGGAGAGATCAAGGATTTCAAGGAGGCAGTCTCTTTTGCCCGGTCCTTGCTTCAGGAAGCATCATCCAATCAAACAGTTGACGAACAGGGCTGACTCTTGTACACAGGGTGCAGCTTTTCGGGGGTGTAGCTCAGTGGGAGAGCATCGCGTTCGCAATGCGAGGGTCGGGGGTTCAAATCCCCCCACCTCCACCAGGAATCTCGTTTCAAACCCATCTTCGTAAGCGCCAAATAAACCCCACCTTGACAGGGTCAGGAGATTTTACTGTTCAATAACGAGGTCCGACGGTTTTAGGTATTGAGGCAGCAGGGCTTTGTACTCTTCTTCAGTGCAGGCATGAGGAAGGCGATCGAACAGGAAGCGGAGATAGCTGT
>DSBG01000166.1 GCA_011046135.1 Deltaproteobacteria bacterium | reverse complement strand
TCGGTGGTCGCAGGGGCATCCAATGGGGCCGGCATGGCTCGCAGCGGCGGCGGGTTCTTCACGAGCAACTCGGGTCCCCTCATGATCGCACAGATCCAGACAGTCAATCTTGCTGACCCCCAGAGTGCACGACTGAAGATCCTTGAAAAGAAAGACGAGATCCTCGCCAGTGCAAACACACTGGACCCGGTGCTGGTGAACCTCGGCGGAGGAGCGAAAGATCTCGAGGTCAGGGTGATCGATACCGCTGCAGGTCCCATGGTGATCTCGCACCTCATCGTGGATGTCCGTGATGCCATGGGTGCCAATGCGGTCAACACCATGGCAGAGGCCCTTGCGCCAACCATCGAGGCCATAACAGGCGGAAAGGTGTACCTGCGGATCCTGTCGAATCTCGCGGATCGCCGCCTGTGCAGGGCACGGGTCACAGTCAAGAAAGACGCACTGAAGGGAACCCTTAAAGGGGCAGACGACATCGTCGACGGAATGATCTATGCCTGGGCATTCGGGGATGCTGACCCCCACCGGGCAGCCACCCACAACAAGGGGATCATGAATGCCATCACTCCGCTCGTTATCGCGACTGGCAATGACTTCCGCGCCATCGAAGCGGGAGCGCACAGCTATGCGGCCAGATCAGGCCGGTACCGGGCCATGACGAAATGGGAAAAGACAGCGGAGGGGGATATCTCAGGAACCCTCGAACTTCCCATGGCGGTCGGCCTTGTCGGAGGAGCTACGGCCCTGCATCCGCTGTCAAAGGTGGTGATCAAGATTCTCGGGGTCAAAACCGCAACCGAGCTCGGGGAGATCATCGTTGCCCTGGGGCTGTGCCAGAACCTCATAGCCATGAGGACTCTGGCATCCGAAGGGATCCAGCGCGGCCACATGTCCTTGCACGCCCAGAACATTGCGGTCATGGCGGGCGCCGAAGGAGACCTGATCGACACGGTCGCCAGACGGATGGTCGAGGAAGGTAAGGTCAGGATGGATCGTGCCCAGGAGATTCTCGCAGAGCTGAAAAAGACCTGATAAATACGTGCCTGTAGGGAAAACAGCACACCTTGGAGCCTGATCTATGGTTCAGGTATGATGCGAACATCTCCCTGAGTTTTTTTACGTCAGCGGAGCTGAATGCTCAGGGGTAAAGGAGAGTCACAGATGAGAAGAAACAGGGAACCCATCATTGTTGCCAATGGGAGTGGATTCTGGGGTGATGAACTGGCGGCTATCGAGAGACAGGTAAAGGGAGGGCCCATCGACTACCTGACCATGGATTACCTCGCCGAGATCACCATGATCATCCTCGCCCGACAGAAAGCAAAGAACGCTCAAGCAGGCTATGCTCGGGATTTCGTCTCTGCCATGGGCCGCCTTCTCTCTTACATCGCCGAACACGACATCACCGTGATCGCAAATGCCGGGGGGATAAACCCCGTGGCATGTGCCCGGGCGCTAGAAGCGGTCATGGATGAGCAGGGGATCCGGCTCCCGGTTGCCCTTGTCGATGGTGATGACCTCATGCCTCGATTGAAGGAACTGCAGGAAAAAGGGTGCGAGTTCACCCACCAGGACAGCGGCGAGTCTCTGGTTCCCATCATGGACAAGGTCATATCAGCCAATGCCTACCTCGGTGCACGCCCCATCGCCGCCGCCCTCGAGAAAGGGGCACGCATTGTTGTCACGGGACGCACCTATGATGCAGCAGGAGTGGTTGCCGCCTTTGCGTACGAATTCGGGTGGGGGTGGGAGGAGTACGACAAGCTTGCCTCCGCCCTGGTTGCCGGCCACCTCGTGGAGTGCGGAACCCAGTCCACGGGCGGCAACTACACCCTGTGGAGAGAAGTCCAAAGCTACCACAACATAGGCTTCCCGCTTGTGGAGATGCAGCGCGATGGATCCTTCGTCCTCACCAAACACCCGGGAACAGGCGGATTAGTGAGCAGCAGAACTGCGAAGGAGCAGCTCCTCTACGAGATCGGGAATCCCCAGGTCTACATCTGCCCCGATGTCGTCGCAGACTTCACGTCGTTCACCCTCGACGATTTGGGACAAGATAGGGTGCGTGTAGAGAATGCACGAGGACAGAAGCCAACCCCTTTTCTGAAGGTGTCGGTAACCTACGATGCCGGATACAAGGTCGTTGCCCCGCTTGTGGTCAGCGGACCTGACGTGGTGGCCAAGGGGAGGAAGTTCGCCGAGATGTTCTGGGACAGGGTCGAGGGAGACTTCATCGAGAAGCGCACCGACCTCGTGGGGTATAATTCCTGCTGGGGTGAATCTGCGGCACCCCGGGTGGAACCCAACGAGATAATCCTGAGATTTGCAGGGCGTGCAACAGAAAAGAAGCCGCTGGAGTCCATGAGTCGGGAGATCTCCGGCCTTGTACTCGCCGGCCCCCCCGGAGTGACGGTCATGGGTGGCCGTCCCGATGTCTCTCCTGCATTCGGATTCTGGCCTGCACTGATCCCGAGGAACAATGTCACAGCCCGTATGGTGTTCGAGGGAACAGAAACGTTCTTCCCGTGTGAATCCGGGCCTTCCGGAGACCCTCTCATCAGGCCGGAAGACACTGAACCACCTTTCCTGGGTTCAGGGAAACGGGTAACGGTCCCCCTGTACCGGATAGCTCACGCCCGTTCCGGCGACAAAGGTGATACGTGCAACATCGGGGTTGCGGCACTCAAGCCAGAATTCTATCCCGAGATCGTGAGGGAACTGACTGCAGAGAAGGTTGCACACTTCTTCAGGACGAATGTCAAAGGTCCTGTCACCCGCTATCGTCTGGACAACCTGTGTTCACTCAACTTCATCCTGGAAGGCGCCCTGGGAGGTGGAGGAACCGTGTCTCTCCTCGTGGACAACCAGGGGAAAACCCTTTCCCAGGGTCTTCTTACCATGGAGATTCAGGTCAGCGAAGACCTGCTCGCAGACGCCTGATCATGCCCGAACAGGGGGAGACCGCGGAGCCGGGCGTTCGCGCGTCTCCCCTTCAGTGCACCTTCAGGACGCCTACCAAAGCGGTTTTGCCACGATAACCCGAACGAGACGTACTGTCATGACGAGAGACCGAGGGCCTTTTTCACATTGGGTACGGTATTTGCCGGCGTTACCTTGTACCAGGCATCCACTACCTTTCCCTGCTCATCGATCAGGAACGATGAGCGGATGATCCCAAAGTATTTTTTCCCGTACATGGTCTTCTCTCCCCATACCCCGTAGGCTTCGGCCGCCGTGTGCTCCGTGTCCGACAGGAGGGGAAAGCTCACGGAGAGCTTGTCTGCAAATTTCTTCTGGCTCTTCTCACTGTCCGGGCTGACTCCCACCACGGCAACGCCCCCTGCTGCCAGCTCTTCCTGTGCATCCCGCACAGCCTCGGTCTGAACCGTACACCCCGAAGTTCCTGCCTTGGGGTAGAAGTAAAGCAGCAGCTTCTTTCCCGCAAAGTCTGAACGCCTGACCCGTGCACCGTTCTGATCACTGAGAACAAAATCCGGTGCCTTGTCTCCCTTTTTCAGCTTCTCCATACCCACACCCCCATGGACACTATCTTCAGAACGTGTTTCCCCGGCACATTCTCATGAAAAAACCATACCCCATTGAAAACGTTACCATACAAGTAATGACTCCCCAATGAAAAGACAAGGTCCCCTCGCTGACATGATCCATGGAACGAGGGTGCCCATCTTCCCTCACAGGCTCCTTGACCTGGTGAGTGACCGGCACTCGCTCGTGGGAATGCGCATGTCCATGGTTGTACCGAAATCCTGGTGATCCAGAAACTCGGCCGCACCGCCGGCTGCCCTGCCGAGGGCAAACACGATGAACGGGATATCCATTGCCCGCTGGATGGTCATGCGTTTCTCCCTCAGGTGTCTCCAGCAGATTCCGAGCCACACGCATGCCAGCGCGGCATCAACATTAACTGCCATCACCGTATTCGTGGTACCATTTTCCTTGAGTGCCTCGACCAGCGCGTGGTAGAACTCAAGGAAAATATTGCACTTCCCTTGCGATGTGATGAAGGCATGGATGACCTGCTCCCTGGGATCATGGTTCACCGGGTCCTTTTTAAATATGGGGTGTCCGAGACAGGGAATCCGTGCATAGTCGAGGGAGGCCTCCTTGGCAGCCAGTTTTTTCCGCTTGAATTCCTCAGCTGCCTTTTGTGCAAGGTCCTTCACATCAACGGAGCTGTCATAGGGATCTTCGATACCGGTCTCGGCGAAGACATCCAGCAGAAATTTTACGGCCTGTGAGCCGTTTCCCCCATGGACACTCCCCATGGCGGCAAGGGTGGCGATTATGGCGGTGTTCGGGGAGTTTCCCGCAGAACAGGACAATTTGGCACCCTGGGCAGATATGGTTCCGGGTCCGTTCGTAAGGGAAGCGATAAAGGTCATCTGAGCAAGGTGCTCCTCAAACTCATCCCGCGGCAGTTCTCCCGTGAGTGAGAGCACAAGGGAGGCGACAAAGGATTTTTTTGCCATGACATCCATAAGAGAATACCCATGGATCCTCGGAGTGACCCCGTCGTTTGAGCTCGCGTGCGAAGCATTTCTCATGGACTGACGAGCCATGCTGATGCCGAGTCGTGCCTGCTCCTGCTCTTTCACCTGCTGGGCATATGGCTCAGGGATGGTTCCTCGCGCGAGGTCCAGCTCATGGGGGATGTGCTTTGCGACATCTCCGAGGTTCACGAACCACGGGTTCAGCTTCAATGGCTTGGCGCTGCTGATGTCGCGGTCGATACCGAGGGTGTCACAGATGAGCCTCATCGCCTTGGGAATGTGGTGAAGCGTGGTTACGCGAACTCCCCTGTTCATGACGTCCAGGAGCTGTTCCGTCTTCTTGTATCTTCTGTCGGGAGAGAATGCCTCGATTCCGAAGTAGGCATCAAACGCTCGCATCTTCGCCGATGCAGACGTGACATTCCCCTCGACAACGGCACCCGCATGACCCAGGGAGACATTGTATGTCTCGGCGATCTTCCCGGCAACATAGACCACGACGGGTTTTGAAAGGCCACGAGTCTTGATCGCTTCAATGGCTTCATGCTCATAGAGACCACCGGGTTCGATGTAGAGCACGATCACCTTGGTACGCGGATCCGTCTCCGCCAGGAAGATCAGATCCTTGAGCGGGGTGAGGATGAGGATGTCCTTTCCCGTGGAGATGCCATACGAAATACCCATTCCTGAAGCCAGAAGGTAGCTCGCAATGGTGTTCACCATGTTCCCAGAATTTGAGAGAATCGTCACGGATCCCGGAATAAAGGTCTCCTGGGGCGAGTCACCCCCAACGGCACCGACGCGCACCCTGTCGTGTACATTGATCATGCCCAGCGTGTTGCACCCGACGACATCGATGCCCGCTTCACTGCAGATCGCGTGGAGCTTCGAGGTCACCTCCACCGATACATGCTCGGTGATCACGAAGATCGTCTCGATGTGTTCCCTGCCGTGATCCACAACCTCCTTGATCTCTCCATACACGGCCTGGGGAGGTGAATAAATGATGATCTTGTTGGGACGACTTTCGGAAGGAGTCTGCTTCATGAGTTCTTCGAACGTCGCATAGACCGGGATTGATCCGCGGGACGTCTCGATGGTCGATCCGCTCTTCCCGAGCGCCCAACCACCAACGATATTTCCGCAGTATTTCTGGCTTTGTTCAGACACCCGCGATGCTTCCCTCCCCGTAATGTTGGAAACCGCAACCCTGTCTCCCTCTTTCAGGAAATCCGACAGCGTCTTTGCTCTCATGACTTCACCTCGCTTTCTGCCGGCAGAGCGTTCGCCAGCTTTGCCGCATACTCTGCCACGAGAGTCACCGGTGTATCGGGACCGAAAATGACATGGGGCAACCTCAGGTATTCAAGGGCCTGCTTCAGGGCGAGCAACCCCTTGACCAGCCTTGGGCCACCTCTTCCGACCACGACGGGAAGGGATAGTGGTCCGTGCTCCTCGGCAAAACTCAGCAGGGCATCGGCTATGGCGCTGAATGTGACATCGATGTATGTGTTGTTTGCTTTTCCTCCGAGGATGAGGAGCAGCTTTGCCTGGGAGAGCTTGTGATTGAAGCAGAGTTTCGCGCTCTGGAGCATCCTCTCATAGGGAGGATTTCCCCCGAAGTCTGAGAGAAACATGGGATCACCCCCTGCGACCTCGAGGGTCTCGGTGATGATCGTCGATGCACCCCCTCCGAAGATGATGGGAAGGATCTTTTTTCCACCGAGATCCGAGACATGGGCCTGTCCCTGATGGCTCGATGCACTCCATGCAGCCATCTCTTCCTCAAAGAGCGAGATCGATTCAGGGTAATCAGGATATTCGATTCCAGGAGCCTTTGCCTTGAAATTCGCCTCATCGACTATCCCTTTGAAATCGCAGGCAACGGCATTTCCCTGGGACGTTACCCGCCAGGGATTGATTTCGGCTGAGATCATGCCTGTTGAGATGAAGAGATCCCAGAGCGAGACCATGTGCCGTGAGAGCGGACTGATGAGGGCCTGTGAACAGCCGAGTTCTGCGAGCAGCTCTCCTGCCTGGTAGGCGTCGAGCCCCCGGAAGATATCCACCGGGATCGTGATCTTTTTTTCCTCTACCACATCCTCGATATCCATTCCTCCCTCTAGAGAGACGGTGAAGGTGGGTGACAGGTACGACGAGTTGTACGTAATCGCCGTAAAGATCTCATAGTCTGCCGGGATCTTCTCCACGAGGTATGCGGTCCTGGGGACATGTCCGTTGATCTCGAGACCCGAGACACGTTTCAGTTCGCGGAGAGCATCCTGGACGGTGCTCACCTCAACCACCGCACCGGCCCTTCCCCGCTTTCCTGTGAGGACATCCGGCTTGACGAGTGCTGTTCCGCCCCATTCGCTCAAGACCTTCTTGATCTCTGCCCTGCTCACGGTTCCTGAAACATGCCGAGGAACTGGGATCCCATAGCGCGGGGCAAAGTGTTCGAGAAACGTCAGTTCCGCTACTCTGATCGTCATAGAAACCCCTCCCTTCCTCAGGCGCCATTCGGATACGTTTCCGAGTGGCATTCATTTTTCATCCGGTGCACTGCATCCGGTTCACCCCTTTTCTACTCGTTCCTCACCCCTCGCTTCAGTTCAAGCAGGGCAACCTTGAGATTGTTGATGGATGTCTTGTCGGGACTGAAGACAAACTCGATCACCTTCGTTCCCGGCTTCACTACACCGCGAACACTTCCTTCCTGGTGGGGAGAAACGAGCACTGCGCTGCATTGTTGTACGATGTCCGTGATCAGGCGGGGGTCGTCCGAACTCGTTTCGAGAAGAGAAGCGAACTGGATTCCGGCGTGGTGCAGGATGCCCCGGATCTCTTTTCGAAACTGCTCAGACGTGGTGACGATCCCGACCGTGGAATGGGCGGGGATCTTCGCGATGTCGATCAATGTCTTCATCTCTGGTTCGAGGTTGATCCCGATGATGGGCATTTCCAGGCTTGCTAATCTCTGGTGAACCTCATCGAGGTGGTAAAAGCTCGTGACAACGATATCTGATCGCTGGATCAGTCTCATGACCTGCTTGTCCCTGTTCCTCAGATCCTGAAGCAGGACAGGGACTCTCTTCAGGTGGGGATCGAGATCCAGGTGTTCAGTGAAATAGGTGAGTTGTTCGATGTTGCACTCGATGAACACCAGAGAAAGCTTCTTCATGAATTCCTTTTTTTCCCGAACATACGTCCGAGTGGCTTCTTCGAACTCCTCAAGGGAGAACTCCAGGGAGAGGGCTTCTTCAACTGATCGCTCTATGGCCTTGCGAAGGAGTACTGCCCGGGTTTCCCGTTGCAGCCCCTTCACATCGGTACTCACAAAGGTCCCTCTTCCGACTGCCGGGAGTATCATCCCCTCCCGCTTCAATTCCTGATACGCCCTGTGCACGGTGTTCGGATTTACTTTGAAACGCTGGGCCATTACCCGAACAGGCGGAAGCCGCCTTTCCTTGAGTGTTCCCGAGGTGATCTGTCCCCTGAGGTAATCCCGTATCTGCAAATAGAGAGGGATACCCTCTCCCCTGGAAAGAGCTTCTTGTCTCATCGAGCACCACCTTTTATATTAATACATTATGATTTATAATAGTACAATTAGCCATATCCCACAGCCAAGTCAAGTACTTATCAGGGGTCTATCCCGTTTCTGGGCGTACCATTTTTGGTAATTTATGCTATTGTTACGATACAATCTCATGTCCTTGTCCTTTGGCGCTTCCCCGGGCACCTCATCGATCCCGTGTTGTTTCCGGTTTGAATCCTCCTCCATTGCATGCAGAGAGAAACCGCGGTATCATATCGCCAGAGACAGAATCCCCGTGTCTTCAACGCGGGCATCCATGGTTGCGAAAGGATCGAATTCATGGTGCATGAGTGGGGAGAAAGCGCCCTGAGAATTCTCGAGAGCAGGTACCTCAGGAAAAACGACAGGGGAATCGTGATCGAACGTCCTGAAGAGATGTTTGAACGGGTTGCCCGTCATGTTGCCGGGGCAGAAAAAACCTTCCATGAAGACCCCGATCGATGGGAACGGCTCTTCTTCGATGCCATGGCCTCGCTGAGCTTTCTGCCCAACTCACCGACCCTCATGAACGCGGGACGAGACCTGGGTCAGCTTGCAGCATGTTTTGTCCTGCCGGTTGAAGACTCTCTTGAGTCCATCTTTGAAGCAGTCAAGAACACAGCCCTCATTCACCAGAGCGGGGGAGGAACCGGCTTCTCCTTCAGTTCCCTGCGTCCAAAGAATGATTACGTCTCCACCACGAGCGGAATCGCCAGCGGCCCGGTATCGTTCATGGAGGTGTTCAACACGGCCACCGATATCATCAAGCAGGGCGGGACTCGTCGTGGGGCCAACATGGGAGTTCTCAGGATCGATCATCCCGACATCGAAGAATTCATCACCGTGAAAAGAAACCCGCTGAAGCTCACGAGCTTCAACCTCTCCGTGGGCATCACGGATGAGTTCATGCGAGCCGTGGAGCAGGATGGCCTCTTCGGCCTCATCAATCCGAGGAACGCATCCCTCGTGAATAAAATCTCCGCCCGTCGGATCTTCGATCTCATTATCGAGTGCATATGGAACAGCGGTGAACCCGGTATTCTCTTCCTCGACGAGATCAACCGTCACAATCCCACACCGCACCTCGGCAGCATCGAGAGCACGAACCCCTGCGGTGAACAGCCGCTCCTGCCCTTCGAATCATGTACGCTTGGCTCCATCAACCTTACAAAGATGCTGAAAAAGACACAGGCTGGCCATGAGATCGACTGGGACAGACTCGCCGAGATCATTCCCCTCGCGGTCCGGTTCCTGGATGACGTTGTCGAGATAAATCGCTACCCCTTGCCGCAGGTGGAAACGATTACCAGGGGAAACCGTAAGATCGGCCTTGGAATCATGGGATTTGCCCACATGCTCATCTTGATGAGAATCCCCTACGCATCGCACACCAGTGTCGACCTCGCTTCAAAGATCATGAGCTTCATCCAGGAAAAGGCTCATGAGGTCTCTTGTGAGCTTGCCGTGACCAGGGGGGCATTTCCGAATTTCCCCGGAAGTAGTTACGACAGGCAGACCAGGCCCCCCATGCGTAATGCCACGGTCACGACCATTGCGCCCACCGGCTCTCTGAGTTTGATAGCAGGATGTTCATCCGGAATTGAACCCCTGTTCGCCCTCTCCTCTACCCGTATTATTCCGGGCTCCATCTCTGTGGAGGAACTTGACCCGGTGTTCAGGATCGTAGCTGAGGAGCAGGGGTTTCTGAGCCGTGAGCTGGAAACCTCTGTCAGGGAAAAGGGATTGCTTCCCGATGACCTGCCCCTTCCTGGATGGTTTCGTGATCTCTTTTCTCCGGCATTTTTCATCCCGCCTTCCCAGCACGTGAGGATTCAGGGGGCATTCCAGCAGTACACGGACAATGCCGTTTCCAAAACGATAAACCTTCCCGCCTCGGTCTCCCCTGACGTCATCAGGGATGCGATTCTGCTCGCCTATGAACTGAAGTGCAGAGGAATTACGCTGTATCGAGACCAAAGCAGGACAGGCCAAATCCTGACTTGTGGAACGGGCATGCCCTGTTGAATAAATCGGGCGGGCACAGCCTGGAATACATGCTCCCTCGCATCGTCCGTCATGATGCCGGGTCACCGGGAGCCGTGCAGGAATGTCGCTGACGCAGGGGGATACCGGGTCTTTCCCTTCAGCGTGGACCAAACACGCTTGAAAGCTTGGTCTCGATGTTATGATCGATCCACTGGGCATCCCACCACTCGATGGGATTCACAAACCTCCCCCCCACCATGATACTGAAGTGGAGATGGTCACCCCCAGCAAAACCCGTCGTGCCGGTATTGCCGATGATCTGGCCCTTGTTCACCGTCTGTCCTGCCTGGACTCCGATCACGCTGAGGTGGGAGTAGAGGCTGGCGATCCCCTGTCCGTGATCGATGATCACCGAGTATCCATAGATCCCGAGGGTGTCCGCAAAGATCACGGTTCCCGTGTTCGCTGCGGCCACGCTCGCATGCTGCGTCGAAGCGAGATCTATTCCCAGGTGAACACTCTCACCAATGTCAGTTCCCTCGAATCGGTAGGTTCTCCTGTCGCCGAACCGTGCCATGGTTGCAGAATTTTCCATTCTCAGGAACCTGCCATCCCAGAGCTTGTCGGGGGCCGTTTCCCTGCAGATCTCTGCAATTGCCCTGTCGTTGTCAGCACGCATAGAGGTGTTGATGTGCACGAACATTTCAAGGGGTGTTTTTCCCGCAAGGCTTCGATCGATCTGCTGAAATTCGATTGCCTTGCCCGTTATGAACGAGGGGCTCAACGTCACGGTATCGCTCCTGAAGGTGTGGGCCCTCCTGATGTAAAAGGGTATACGCTGAGAGACTTCATTGCCCGCCCTGTCCGTGACACTCACCATGACAGGAGTGGTCTTCTCGACATCCATGGGGATGGCGAAATAGCACGCAAAGGCCGTTGTCCCGTCTTTTTCCACCGGATAGCCGGGAAAGAATTCCTCGCCTACCATGACGCCGCTTCTGATTACCTCTTTCGTTGCCCGGTAGATCGAAAGGCAGGAGCCGCCCGGATTAACATTGTGAGCCGAGGTGAGCAGGGAGATCTGGGGCGGTATTGAATCGATCACCACGGGAACGCTGAGCACCGTGCTGTTTCTCAAGGGCGAATGATCAACGGCCTTCACCTGAAAAATTGTTTCACCATCGGCTACCTGCAGCTTGCCTGGAATGATCTGAATCTCCACGGTTCTTTCATAGACCCCCGGGTCTGGAAAATCCTGCACTGCCACCACGATCTCCCTGTCATCCTGGATGAGGGACACCGTGTATGTTCTGATGCCGCTCTTGAGGTCCACGAAGGTTATGGTGAGATCCTTCTGCTGGCCGATCATCTCGAGGGGTTCAACAAGCCTGATCTGAGGTTTTTCCCATTCGAGATAGAAGAAGACACCGAACGCAACGGCAGCAACAAGCATTGCAACAAGGACAAATCGTACGGCCGTGCCCGAATTGTTCATACTGCCACTCCTTCCTTGCTTCTCTCCCGCTCGGGGTGTATCGCTCTCAATGCCCCCCTTCCCTACTAGAACGGGGCACCTTTTTCAAGCCCCATCGAAAACTCTTCGAATTGTTGCTTTCTGGAGCGGGCGCCACGAAGGAATTCATTCTCCTGAACAGACCAGTCAGGAAAGGGTGACACCCTTTTCTCCTTTCTGTTGTCCGAACAGTGTTTCGGTTCTTACCTTTTCCTCCGCCCTGTAGTATAGTCCTCACGCATAATGCGTGTTTGCAGATACAACACCCAAGGATGAGCATGGCCATGATCCGTTGACAACGGCATCTCAATCACGCGAACATAACGAGGGGGGATAAGATGCTGGCTGCCGTCTCCAGAAGTATTGTGCCGTGCCTCTTCATCCTTGCACTCGCCGTTCATGCACAGGCCTTCTGGACATTTTCTTCGGAATTCGTGTCCTTGGATATCACCGGGGATTTCAGGTCTACCGCTGCAGGTACCCGAAACTATGACGATCCTGTTCTCTTCGGTGTCGATAATCGATATGACGTGATCTCGCAGACGTTTGCGCGAATCATTTCTGAAGGAACCATCAGAGAGCATGTCTCCTTCGAGTTCCACCTGGTCCTGGAAACGTATGCTGAGCCCCAGGCATCAGGAACGCTCCCGGTTGCATTCAGGACATCGGCAATCAACACACCGTACCGGATTTCAAAGCCGGCCTGGTACCTGGTTGAAGACAGTGACTTCAACACCACCACGAATGCTGACAGGATGAACGTGAGCCTCGAGATGAATCCCGTGAGCATTACCCTTGGCCGGCAGGCCATAGATTTCTCCCGCTCATACTTCTGGAACCCGTTGGATATATTCCAGCCGTTTTCCCCGGACGCCTTTGACCGCGACTATAGACCGGGATCTGATGCGCTGAGGGTGGACATCGCCATGGAACAATCCTCTTCGCTGAGCCTCGTTGCATCCACGGGGCGGAAGCTCCTGCCCCTGGTCTCGGGAACGGGCATCATCGTGCTGACCGAGGACCTCGGTGTCGATCAATGGTATGCCTCTGCGCTGGTAGCACGATACCAGACGGTACTCCGCGACAGTGACCTCATCCTCCAGGGAGGAAAAGTCTATGGAGGATACCAGGTGGGAGCCGGATTCAACAAAACCTTCGGTCCCGTCGGCCTTCACGCAGAGGGAGCCTTGTTTCTTGCCCGCGGAGACAGCAGCGTCCTGATCCTCGATGCAGGTACTTCCTCGGAACAATACCAGGTTGACCTTTTCGAGAACCACCTGGCAGTTGTTTTGGGAGTGAATCACCGCTTTGAAAATGGCCTCTTCTTCAATCTAGACTACCTCTTCAACGGCGGGGGAAATGATGATTACCTTTTCGATGCCCTGCTGAGGTCTGCACTTGGAGGAACACTGAGTCTTTCCAGGCAACTCGCTGGACTTCAGGTATCCTATGATTTTCATCAGCGCATCACGGGTGGGCTCTCCTGGATATACTCCCTCTCGGATGGGTCGAGCCTTGCTTGTCCCGCACTGAGGTATTCCGTCTCGGACGCATCAGAATTTCGCCTCGGCGGTATCCTTGCGTTTGGAAAGAGACCTTCCTCGGAGCAGACCTCGTTCCTCGTGCCCGAGAGTGAATTCGGAACCTACTCACACAGTGCCTATTTCCAGTTCTTCTTCTCCTTCTGAGGGCGATCCCCGGCAAAGCTATTTCGGATTCGGTTCAGGAGGGGTCCTCCGCTATCAGGTACTACTATGTTCGTTATACGCTGGACCAATTGTGTGCTTGAAAGTGACTTCTGAAGTCATTTTGCAAGATGCCCTAATTATGCACGTATCAGTACTCTGAAGACCTGAGGACTCGTGTTGCATCCCGACAGCATTCCCGGGCATTGATGCGCGTTGGCCATGTCTAGATAGTTGTGTCAGTGAGTATGAAGGGGTAGTGATGCTCTGGTTGTAGTTTTCATGGGTGAAGACGACGAACAGGATTCTGACATCCTTGACAACCTCAACGCCCACCGGTAGAATCACTGGGCTTGATCTGAGTGCTATTCATTCTCGATACAAGGAGGAATGTGACATGGGATATGAAACCCTGCTTCTGGAGAAACAAGGTACCATCGCCGTTATCACCCTGAATCGTCCGCCGAACAACGCGGTGAGCTACACCATGCTGCAGGAGATCGACCGCGCACTGGATGAACTGGGGTCTGATAGTGGAGTACGGGTGGTGGTCATCACCGGTGCGGGAGACAGGTCTTTCTGTGCCGGAATGGATGTGAGCGATGCCGTGAATCACCCGGATATCGGTGACGTAGGTCGGGCGGTGTGGACAAAGGTGGACCGATTCGACAAGCCTGTCATCGCGGCCATCAACGGCCATGCCCTTGGTGGCGGATGCGAGTTGTCCCTCGCCTGTCACTTCAGGTACATGGCAAAGAGTGACAGGGCCAGGATAGGATGTCCCGAACTCAACCTGGGAATCATTCCCGGGTGGGGAGGAACACAGAGACTGACACGCCTCCTGGGAAGGACCAAAGCCCTTGATCTCATCCTCCTGAGCAAACGCCTGACACCCGAAGAAGCCCTCGCCTGTGGCCTGGTTGATGCCCTCTATCCTGCCGAAGAGCTCATGTCCGAAGCCATGCAGATGGCCGGAACTCTTTCTGAAAAGGCCCCCCTGGCGGTTCGTGGTGCGTTGCGCGCTGTCCAGGCGCATCTTGACAAGGGGATGGATGAGGGCCTCAAGGTAGAGGGTCAAGGGAGTCAGGTCTGTGCTGGATCCAAGGACGCCATCGAGGGATTCACCGCATTTCTGGAAAAGAGACCGCCCGCCTTCAAGGGCGAGTGAAATGATTCCCGGGAGGTATTCATGGAGGTGAACAAAATTGCGGTAATCGGTGCGGGCGCCATGGGAAATGGAATCGCCCAGGTTGGTATCATGGCAGGGTTCACGGTTGCCATGCACGACATAGAACAACGTTTTGTCGACAGAGGGGTGAATACCATCAGAGAGAGCCTGGCCAAGTTTGTCACAAAGGGCAAGATCACCGACGAACAGAGCAAAGAGGCTCTGTCACTGCTGCAGCCCACCACCAACCTGAAGACCGCCGTTGAAAACGCAGACCTCGTGATCGAGGCAGTTCCCGAAGACCTCGATCTCAAGAAAAAAACCTTTGCCGAGATCTCAGCTTTTGCCCCGGAGCAGGCACTTCTTGCCAGCAACACCTCATCCATGAGCATCACCCAGATCGCTTCAGCAGCATCCAGGCCCGAGCGGGTTGTCGGAATGCACTTCTTCAATCCTGCGGTTCTGCTCAAGCTGGTGGAAGTCATCTCTGCTGAACAGTCATCCCCGGAAGCGCTGACCGTCGTTGCGGCAGTTGCAAGAAAGATGGGAAAGATCCCGGTGACCGTACAGAAGGATTCTCCGGGATTCATCTACAATCGGGTGAACGCACCCACAGGCCTGCTGCTCCAGCTCATCCTCGACAGGGGGAGCCCATCTCCAGAACAGTTCGATGCCGTGTTCAAGGCTGTCATGCCCATGACCCCCTTCGAACTCATCGATTACGTGGGCCTCGACATCGTGCTACACACGCAGAAGTACTACTCCGAAACCCTCTCACCTGATTACACCCCGAGAAAGGCCCTCAAAGACCTCGTGGTGTCGGGAACCCTCGGTAAGAAGACCGGGAAAGGTATCTACGACTGGTCTGAAGGCAGGCCTAAAATCGACACCTCGTCGGCCACGACAGAGTATGATTTCACCCACATGGTTGCCCTGCAGGTCAACGAGGCGACCAAGCTCCTGGAAGAAGGCGTCGTGTCCGACCCGAAAGACATCGATATCGCCATAGCCAACGGCGGTGGAGGGATCGGGCCTTTCACCCTGGCAAAAGGCATCGGCTATGACACCCTCGTGAAACGATGCACAGAGCTTGCAGAGAAATTCGATATCGAGGTATTCAGGCCCACGAAGACCCTTCGAGAAGGAACAATCGAGATTTGAGACCTGGAGGCCCGGCACGTTGAGCCGGGCCTTTTTCTTCCGTGCCGAGTCCCTGGAGAAGGAAGAGAATCTCATGCGGAAACTCTCCATCGAACTGCTTCGAATCACGAAAGACGCAGACCCCGCAACCCGTGATCACGCGCGCAGGATCATTTCCCGGATCTCTTCCCTCATTGCTCTCAAGGTGATCAGTAAACTGATTCCTTGCTCTGTTCGATAAGGCTCATTGGATGAGAAACCTTCCCATGAAAAAAATCAGAGCATCTGCGGGTGCGTCCCCCCTGCACGAGTACGACCTAGTCTCCTGCGTCATGAGGTTCATCGGAGCCGCAGTCTTTGGGCTGTTCGTCGATTGTGTTGTGCTCTGCGTTTTTTTCATCATGTTCCTGATGGGCTCTGCACTGAGTTTCAGCTCGATGGCCACGATTCTCCTGGCCATCCCTCTTTCCTGGGGGATCCTCGGAATATTCTTTTTCCACGAGATCCTGGACATGACCAACGAAATCTTCAGCAACTTCTTTTCCATACTGAAGTGACACAGGGTCCGGAAATCCCGTGTGAGAAACCTCCCGTGCTCCCTTCATGAAGACGTGAGGTGTGGCGTTTCGATGAAAATCAATGCTCCGCAGTGTGCACACCTGCGCTGACTCGCCTTGAATGCCGGGGAGAGTTCAAAAGATTTCCCGCACGTTCCGCAGGTGATCTCCTGCCACTGGCCAGGTATTTTGCTCACCACCTGGGAAGCACCTCGAACTTTTTTCGTGGTTGTTTCTTGGGAAAAATGCTGCGTCTCACTGAACAGTGAACGCTGCGACAGGATCAATCCGAGATCTCCGGAATCGGCACGGGGAATTGCGTGCTGCCGTGAACAACGCGGGCACGCGATCGTACCGGCGCTGTATTCCGGGGGCACTTTTATTTTCATGCCGCACGGGCAGGTGATAAAGGCGAAGTCGTTCAGTGCGCGGATCATGTCTCCAGTTCTCTTCCTCACCGCTGCCTGCGATATCCTTGTGGTCCCTGCGTCTTCCGAAGACCCCCTGATCTCCACCCTCTCGGCATCTAACAGCTCGGATGGCTGCACAAGCGCCACTCGTCTTCTCGTTACCTCTACGTATGCCTTCATGTAGTCGAGGTATCCTGCCCCCATACTCATGGCACGAAGGATCCGTATCCGTTCGTCCAGGGGCGGGTGTGTTGCAAACGGGCTGCTGGAAAGATGCTGCTTGTAGGGATTCACCGTGTAGAACGGTGCGATCGAAGAAGGGGCACTGGAGAGTCTTGCCGTGGCGGCTCCGATTTTTTCCAGGGCGGAGGCGAGACCTTCCGGGTAGCGGGTGAGCCGTGCACTGGTTGCATCTGCAAGGTATTCCCGCTTCCGGGAGATGGAAAAGTAGAGAATCCGGGCCAGTACAGGTCCGAGAATGGCCAGGAGGAAGGCAGCCAGGAGCACAACCGCGCCGAGTCTGCCTGCGCTCCTGCTTCTCGATCGGGACCCGAAACGCACAGATGGTGTGTACCACCTGGAGCGAAGGAACACATCGCTGATGATGAGGATCGACCCGAGCATGGTTGCGGCAACAGTCAGGTACAGGATATCACGGTTCAGGATGTGGCCGATTTCGTGGGCCACGACACCCTGGAGTTCGTCCCGGCTGCAGGTGGCCAGCAGACCTGCAGTGACGCAGATCGCACAGTTATTTTCAGACTTGCCCACTGCAAAGGCGTTTGGCGCCGGGTCATCGACGATATAGATCCTGGGCATCTTCTTGAGAGATGAAGCGATCTTCATCTCTTCCACGACGTTAAAAAGCTGGGGCCAGGAACCCCTGTCCACTTCACGGGCGTTCGACATGCCCAGGAACAGCCGATCAGAACCCCAGAAGCTCACCATGAGCATGACGACCCAGATGATCAGCGCAATGGTGATACCTCCGAGTCCAGCCAGACGATGAGCGGGCCCAGCAACGGCCATACCGATGAAGTATCCCATCAGCAGCAGGAAGATCCCCATGGATACGACGAGGATAACGGTCTTGCGCTTGTTTGCGGCGATGATGGACCAGAACATGTATCAGCTGAACTGAACTTTCGGCACAGCCCGCTGTGCGCTGTCTTCCAGTTCGAAGAACTCACCGAGAGTGAACTTGAACATGCCGGCGATGATATTCGAGGGAAACATCTGCACCTTGTTGTTCAGGAACAGGACCTGGTCGTTGTATGCCTGACGGGAGAAGGCGATCCTGTTTTCCGTTGAGGTGAGTTCTTCCTGCAACGCGAGAAAATTCTGGTTCGCCTTGAGGTCGGGATAGTTCTCCACGATGGCCATGAACCTCACCAGGGCACCGGAGAGTCCTGTTTCGGCTTGTGAAATATCCTGTACGGATTTTGCGCTGGCTGCACGGGTACGAGCCTTGGTCACCTCTTCGAGGGTGCTCCTCTCGTGCACCATGTATCCTTTGGCGGTCTCAACGAGATTGGGTATGAGATCGTGCCTGCGCTTGAGTTGAACCTCGATCTGGGCCCAGGCATTCCTGATCTGGTTCCTCAGGCCCACCAGGGCATTGTAGGTGGCAACGGCGTAGAGTACGATCGCCACGACACCCGCGATCACAACAATCAATACAAGGGTTCCTGCTGTCATTCCCGATTCTCTCCTTTCATGGTATCTCCTTCATATCAGGGAACATCTCATGGAGCCTGGCCGCCAAAGGATTCGACTGGCCGGACGCCTCTGTCCCCCTCTCCAGTGCCATGAGCCTGATGAGTTCCCCCCTGTCGAACCAGATGCCGTGCAGCTTGCACTGGTCCAGGATGATCGAATCAGCCTGTCCAGCAGCTATTTTTTCCATCATCACACGGCAGACCGGGCAGCGTTTCTTTTTTTCGGAAGACAGCGAAGGGATGAATGGTGTGGGGTGCGTGTCTGGATCGCTGCCGTTAGAAAGGAGGTACTCGAGCTCCCCCGAGTCGAGCCAGACTCCTCCACACTGCGTGCAGTAGTCAACCTCCAGCTCGTCGAACTCGAGTGTGACAAGGGCCCTTGAGCAGGTGGGGCAGTCCATGTGCTCTCTATACCATGAAAAAAGGTACCGGGTAATCCTGCATATTCTCTTCAGCCTCCCTTCAAGGGGCGTCTGTAATCGATTCTCCCTGCAGTCTCTTCGCCTCCTTCTCCAGGGTCCGTGCAGGGGCTGTTCTCACTTCTTTTTCCGTGCAACCCGTGCCGCCAGGAGCACCGGGTCATACACGGGCGAGAACGGCGGGGCATAGGCAAGGTCGAGATCGAAGAGCTGATCGATGGTCATCCGGTTGTACAGGGCCGTTGCGTACACATCGATCCGCTTGACCGACTCGACCCTCCCTGCCAGCTGCGCGCCCAGAACGCGCCGGTTCTTTTTGCCGACGATCACCAGCGACTGAATGGAAGACGAGCCCGGGTAATACCGGGCACGGTCCCTGGACTGAACCATGATCTTCTCAGGGTCGAGACCCAGGTCCTGTGCCTGTGCAAATGAAAGTCCCGTCCGCGCCACCCCGAGATCGAACACCTTGGTGATGGCCGTGTTCATGACCCCTGCAAAAGCCTCCCGGACACCGGCGATGTTCATACCCGCAATGAGTCCCTGCTTGTTCGCCTTCAGTGCGAGCGGGGCATGAACCTCGATCCCGAAGGTGGCCATGCTGGCGGTGGCACAGTCTCCCGCGGCATAGATCCCGTCCCGGTCAGTTTCCATAAATTCATTCACCCTGATGGCCCGGTTTGCCCCCAGCGTGACCCCTGCATCGGAAGCGAGATCGCTGTTCGGCTCAACGCCGATGGCGAGCACGACAGCATCGACCTCGATGGTGTCGGTATCTCGGACGACACCGATCTTTCCTGCCCGCTGTTCCAGCCCTTTGAGGGGGTGTCCCAGGCTGAGGGTCACCCCGTTCTCGGTGAGCTTCTCTTTGATGGTGTCGGAGATTTCCTTTTCAAAAGCCCGGTGAAGATCTTCCCGCCGGTGGACGAGCGTTGTGCTGATCCCCAGAGAGCAGAACGATTCGACCGCCTCCAGGCCGATATAGCCACCACCGATCACGGCGACGCTCCGGGGCTTGTGTTCGGCAATAAAGTCCATGATGAGGGAGGCATCATAGAGGTCGTTCATGGTGAAGACATTCGAGAATGTCCCGATGTCGATCCCCTGAGTCTGGGGGCGTGCTCCCGTAGCGATCACGAGGCGGTCATAGGGCTCGATCCTTCGCGAACCCTCATGATCCACGGTTACGGTTCGCTCTGAAGGGTCTATGGAAACGACCCGGTGACCGAGTCTCAAGTCGATGTTACGTTTTTCCCGTGCTTCCTCGGGTAAGACTTCCAGCAGGTCCTCCAGGGCACCGACGGCTCCCCCGATATAATAGGGGATCCCGCACGCCGCATACGAGATGTATCTGCCCCGTTCGAAAACAATGACCTCGTATTCCGGTTTCAGACGCTTCACCTGGCTTGCAGCGCTCATCCCTGCAGCGTCACCTCCGATTACAATCACTCTCATGGTGTCTTCCCCCCTTTATTGTCCAGAGAACCTGCCCGTGAGATAGACGTCAAGGTCTCAAATCTTCAGGAGCCTTTGCATCACCGGGGATACAGGGTCCACATCCTGGCCAGCTCATCGTCTTCACAGCGTATCTCGTCAAAGTGGTCGGTCTTGTCCCCGTCAATGAGCTCCACCCCGTCGCCATGCTCCACGGTACCGATGTCGGCACACAGAATTCCGATCTCCCCGAGCCTTCGAGCCGCGGCATCCGCGTTTCCGGGCTCAACGGTCGCAACCAGGGTTCCTGAAGAGATCATCCTCAATGGATCAAAGGCAAAACATCGAGCAAAGCGTTCCACCACAGCACGCTGCGGAAGCAGCGAGATGTTGATCCGAAAGCGCACCCCCGATGTCCGCGCCATTTCGAGCAGGGTTTCGAAAATTCCTCCCCGTGTCACATCGTGCATGGCACTCGCACCGAATTCCGCAAACACCTCGGCCTCCCGGATAACACTGACATCGAGGATCAGATCTTTTGCCCTGGCCAGCTCGTGATCCGTTATGCCAAGATCCCGCGCTACATCGGCGAAATCACAAGCCAGAATAGCGGTCCCCTCGAGGGCAATCCCCTTGGTTACCATCACGTGATCACCCACCTTTGCACCACCTGTCCTGACCGGAGTCCTCCCCCGAGCATCACCGAAGGCGGACACTGCAACCAGTGGTCGGCTTATGCCACTGGAGTATCCCGTATGTCCCCCGACAACAGAAACATTGATCTCAACAGCAGCGCGATGGACATCGGCCATGATGCTCTCGAGCAGGTCCTCGTCCTTTCTGCTCGGAACGAGCACGAGGACGAGAATCCAGCGCGGTCTGATACCGCTTGCCGCTATGTCGTTACACGCCACATGCACTGCGAGCCATCCGATGTTGTCTATGGCACCGATGATCGGGTCAACGTGAGACGCCAGGATATCGTCTCCAACTCGAGTCAATGCCACATCCTCTCCAAAGGCGGAACCCAGGAGCACGTCAGGATCATGAGTCACGGCATGAGGGAACACACACCGCTCGAGGACCTCCAATGAAAACTTCGACACGAATTCCTCCCTTTCCCATGTTTTCTTGGTGAGAGAATGATTGCAGGCAAGCCCATGGCACCCAGCACGTCTGAACGAACCCTACGTTCTTTCTTTGAGATTGCCCCAGAGCGGATCATTTCCAAATCGATCCATCCACCAGTCTTCACCCGATCCGTACTTCTTGACCTCTTCTTCAGCAAACGCATACCGGTAGTGCTTGCAGTATGTAAGAATGGTCTCATACGCGGCGATGAGCTTTCTCGTCATTTCGACGCACTGATCGGCGTTATCTCCGCACCTGTCCGGGTGCCACCTCCTGATCAGCCTCCTATAGCTGGCCTTAATTTCTTTCATCGTTGCGCTCTCGGGGAGTTCCAGAATAGTACGCGCAGCATCGATCTCTTGATACCTCTTCATGCTCCGCTTCCTTCCATCACACTTTTTTTCCACGGATCACGACAAACGATCCTTTACCATAGCCGGGCCTGACCTCTTCATGGGCTGTTACGCGGGACAGTTCTTCAAAGATGGTCTGGCTGAAGGTGAACTCATGGAACCCTGTGCTGCTCATTGCCTCAATCACTTCGCCTACTGAGTAGAAGGTGGCTTCACGATAAAACACGTTCTCATGGCGGTGCCGTACATAGTCCCGTCCGATGAGGCTGGTGCGATCCACGAACCCGATGATGAGGTATCCCCCCTGTCTCAGAACCCTTCGACATTCCCTCAAGGATCTGTTCACATCATCCAGAAAACACAGGGTGGTAACCATGAGGATGACATCGAAGCACGACGTTTTCAGGGGAAGGTCTTCAGCCACACCTCCCAGAACCTTGATCCCCCTCCCCCGGGCGACTGCTCCCATATTTGTGGAAGGCTCGATACCGACTTCAATACCAAAGGGAACGGCGAATCTGCCGGTACCTACCCCGACTTCCATGCCGCGTCTCCCTTCCGGGAGCAGAGATTTCACTGCTTTGAGTTCGGCTTCATACACCATTGAGTGTTCTGAAAACCATGCTTCGTATTGTGCGGTGAACTGTTGAAACGGGGAGCACCTTGTCATCGTGGTAGTGTAGTACAGAGCATGTCTCCTTGCAACAGAAAGGTGTAATTTGTGGTTTCAGCAGACGTACACACGCCACAAAGCCAAGATTCCCGTTTGACTTGGAAGCTGCGATGACGGATGGTATCATACAGCGAGTTCGGGAAGGAAAGAAACAAGACACGATGTCATCTGAATCCATGACCATACACCAAAACCGGCCTGTGATGAGTTTCTTCATCACAGAGCGTCATCACTTCCAGGTGCAGTATTTCCCATCAAGAGAACAGAGACACAAGAATGGCGAACGATTCGTTCATTAAAACCAGAGAGAAGCCGGGACATGTCTTCGGGCCTGTTCCCTCCAGGCGGCTCGGTCGATCCCTCGGGGTTGACCTCGTTCCGCTCAAGACCTGCACCTATGACTGCATCTACTGCCAGCTCGGACGGACCACAGACCTCACCATCGAACGCCGGGAGTGGTTCCCCCTGGAAGAAATTTTAGAGGATTTGAGGGACAGGCTGGAGAGCCGGCCGGACTGGATCACCCTGAGCGGTTCAGGTGAACCGACGCTGTACTCGCGCATGGGCGAACTCATTTCACGCATCCGCTCCATGACGGACATCCCGGTCGCTGTCCTGACCAACGGGTCACTCCTCTGGCAGGAGGATGTGCAAAAACAGCTCCTGGATGCCCACCTCGTCATCCCTTCCCTGGATGCCGGGGACCAGCGCATGTTCACCGCGGTCAACCGGCCTCACTCATCAATTTCCTTTGACCTCATGGTGGACGGTCTTACTGCGTTCAGGGAGGTATATTCCGGCCAGCTCTGGCTTGAGGCCTTTATTCTCTCGGGCTATACAGCGCTGCACCATCAGGCGATGAAGATAGCGGAACGTGCCTGCAGCATCAGGCCAGATCGGGTTCAGCTCAACACGGTGTCCAGACCCCCTGCTGAAGATTGTGCAGCCGGAGTGGATCACAGCCGTCTGCAAAAGATCGCATCTCTGTTTTCACCTCCGGCCGAGGTCATCGCAGAATCCAGGGGAATACACGGCGCCTCCGATTTCTCTGTAACGAGGGACACGGTCCTGGATCTGCTCCGCAGACGTCCGTGTACCCTTGAAGATATCGCCGAAGGGCTCGGCATCCATGTGAACGAGGCGGCAAAGTATGTCGAGGATCTCCTCAAAAGCGACCTTGTCGAGCACGTCCGGATGAAGGGGAACGTCTGTTTCCGGTCCTTGTGATGCCATGGTGAATGAAAAACGGGGCGCCGTCGATCACGGCACCCCGCCTTCGTTTTTTAAGTGAATCAGACCCTAGTCGCAGAGTTCGAACAGTGCCGCAGCACCCATGCCGCCGCCGATGCACATGGACTCGACACCGTACTTGGCACCCCTGGCCTGCATCTCAGTCATAAGCTGGGCGCAGAGCTTTGCGCCGGTGCACCCGAGCGGGTGGCCCAGCGCGATGGCGCCGCCATTGACGTTGATGATGCGCTTGTCACTGTCAGACAACCAGAGCTCTTTCTTGTCATAGAGCCCGATCTGCTGCAGGCTGTAGATGCACTGCGATGCAAAGGCCTCGTTGACTTCCCACAGATTGATGTCCGAGACCTTCATCCCGGCGACCTTGAGGAGCTTCGGGATCGCGTATGCCGGTCCCACCCCCATCTCGTCTGACCTGCAGCCGGCGACCACGTAGGCCTTGATCTTGGCTATGGGCTTCACGCCGAACTTCTTGACGGCTTCGCCGCTCATGACCAAGGTTGCTGCAGCGCCGTCCGTGGTCTGAGAAGAGTTGCCCGCTGTGACCGAGCCCATGGCCGCAAAGGCAGGGCGGAGTTTGGTAAGACCTTCCATGGTGGTGGGCCTGACACCGTCATCGAAATCCTGGATAAAGGTCTCCTTCACGGTGATGCCGTTCTTCTCCTTGAACCGAACGGCCTCCACGGGCACGATCTCCTTGAATCTCTTGTTCTTCTGGGCAGCAGCCGCCTTGGCCTGGGAATGGAAACCGAACTCGTCCTGCATCTCTCTGGTGATCTTGTAGCGGTTGGCCACATTTTCGGCGGTCATGCCCATGGAGATGTAGACATCCGGGTTTTCCTTGGCCCATTCGGGATGAGGCCTGGGAAGGTTTCCGCCCATGGGAACGAGGGACATGGATTCAAGTCCACCGCCGATGGCCACATCGCACCAGCCCGCCATGATTCTCATGGCCTGCAACGCGATTCCCTCGAGTCCGGAAGAACAGAACCTGTTGACCGTGGCCCCGCAGGTTGAATCCGGGAATCCGGCCATCTGCGCGATCACGCGGCCGATGTTGAGTCCCTGCTCCGCCTCGGGAAATGCGCAGCCGATCAGGATATCCTCAATGTCTTTTTTCTCGACACCCTTGGTTCTATCAATAACCCCGTTCATTGCAGCCTTGAGGAGATCCTCGGGCCGGGTCGTTGCAAAAGCCCCTCTGCCCCTCCTGCAGCCGGGAGTCCGTACTGAAGTAACGATATATGCTTCTCTCATTGGTTTATCCTCCTGATTATTTTCTCATTGACTCGACTAGAGGAACAACGGCTTGCCCGTCTTCATGATGTGCTCGGCCATCTTCTGGGTGTTCTCGGTCTTCCAGAGTTCCACGAAGGTCTCTCTCTCGAGGGTCATGAGGTGTTCCTCGGTGACCGGGGTCCCTGTGGGCACATCACCGCCCGACATGCAGATACAGATCTTCTTGGCGATGAATTCCATGTGAGGTGTGATGTAGCCGCCACCCTTCATGTTGTTCATCTCCGCCCAGATCATACCGTGGGCCTCTCTGCCGAATACGGGGATCTTCTTCTTCATGGGAGGAGCATACCCGTCATCCACCATCTTGAGCACTTCTTTCTTGGCCTCGCCGATGAGGTTATCCTTGTTCATGACGATCCTGTCTGTGGACCGCAGGAAGCCGTTGTTGAGGGCATCTGCCGCGGAGCGGGAGACCTTTGCCTGGGCAACGCTCATGAATGCCTGGATGAAGAACCCGGCGTAGTCTGTGATCTTGGCCACCCCAGGTTTCGACTCGATGAATCTCCTCCAGAGGTTGATCATGCCGCACGCACCGGGAACGAGACCGGCCCCGATCTCAACGAGACCCATGAAGAGGTCCGTGTGAGCCACAATCCTGTCTGACGACAGACAAACTTCACATCCACCGCCGAGCGTCAAACCGAAGGGGGCAGCAACGACCGGGTAGGCCGAATAGCGTGTGCGCATGCTGCCTGCATGGGCCTGCCTGATGAACTGATCGATCTCCTTGAACTTCTTTGCCTGTGCGAGACCGAGCATATAGGCCAGGTCTCCGCCTGCAGAGAAAGCTCCCGGCATTCCCCCTGCCTGGTTCCCGATCACCATGCCCACGCCGTTCTTGTCGACATGGTCCGCTGCCTTGGCCATGAACTCGACCATTTCCTTGTTCAGGGCATTCATCTTGGTGTGGAACTCGAGGCAGTACACGCCATCGCCGATGTCGATGAGGGTGCAGGACTTGCTCGTGAGCGCGACCTTTTTCTGTGCCTTGATGGTATCCAGGTTCAGGGCCTTCTCACTGGCCTTGACCGGCTTGTAGGTCTCGCTCTTGAAATCGTAGTAGTACTTCTTCCCGCCCTTGATCTTGTAGAAGCTCTTTGCGCCGCTGTCGAGCATCTTCTTGATCTTCTTGGGCACCTTCAGCTTTTCTGCTTCCATCTTCTTCACAGACTGTGCAAGCCCGATGGCATCCCAGGTCTCGAAAGGCCCCAACTCCCAGTTGTAGCCCCACTTCATGGCATTGTCGATCTCGACTATTGTATCGGAAATCTCGGGGATGCGGTTCGCGGCATAGATAAACTGGCCTGCCGTGACCTTCCACGCGTACTTGGCGCCCTTATCCTTGCCATACAGGATTGCCTTGAGCTTATCAGGCAACGTCTGAGCCTTTTTCGCAGCGGCCAGGGATGGAAACTCAACGGCGCCATACTCCTCGTATTCATTGGTCTTCGGGTTGATGACCTTGCGGACCTTCTTCCATTCAGGAGTGATATCGGTCTTATAGAATCCTGCCTTGGTCTTGTTACCCAGCAGTCCTTTTTCAACCATATCTTTGACGAACTTGGGCAGATTGAACACGGCGCGCTCCTCGTCCTTGGTGCAGAGATCGTACGTGTTCTGCGAGACATGGGACATGGTGTCGAGGCCAACCATATCTGATGTCTTGAAGATGGCGGTCTTGGGACGACCCATTGGCGCTCCGAACAGCGCATCAACCTCGGGGATCGTCAACCCTTCGTCCATCATGGCCTGCAGGCACTTGCCGATGCCGTGAATGCCGATCCGGTTCCCGATGAAGTTCGGAGTATCCTTTGCCCAGACGATACCCTTGCCCAGCCTCGTCTCGCCGAAGGAAGCAACGAACTCGAGAACCTCTTTCTTGGTGTTCTGCCCGGGAATGATCTCCAGGAGGTGCATGTAGCGCACCGGGTTGAAGAAGTGGGTTCCCAGGAAGTACTGCCTGAATCCGATGCTGGTCCCCTCGGACATGGCCTTCAGCGGGATACCTGAAGTGTTCGAAGAAACGATGGTGTTCTTGCTGCGAATCTTGTCGATCTTCTTGAAAAGCTGGTTCTTGATCTTCAGATTCTCCACCACGACCTCGATGATCCAGTCGCAGTCCTTGAGCTTATCGAAATCGTCTTCAAGGTTTCCGGTGCTGATGCGTGCTGCATCATCTTTGGAAAAGAAGAGCGGGGGCTTGGCCTTGAGTGCGCCCTCAAGCCCTGCAGTCACAATCCTGTTTCTCGCTTTCGGATCCTTCTTCTCCTCCCCTTTCAGGTCGAACGGCACAATATCAAGCAGGAGCACATCTACACCAGCACCTGCAAGGAGAGCGGCGATCCCGCCACCCATTATGCCAGACCCGATCACAGCGGCCTTTTTGATTCTCTGGACCATTTTACCCTCCTATTGTGTGATAGATACTTTCTTGCCAACACTATTGTGAAACTGAGACATGAATCACTGTTCAATTTGTCTTGTACACGGGAAAATCAATTTAGTCAACAAATGAAGTACGCTGAACGAAGAAATTTTTATCTCGCAACGGCCGGTGCCTTTATCTTCGCAAATTGTTTCTTCGCTAGTGTATACGGGCAATGACCTGCCCCCGTGATTCCCGTGTACGTAACGTTTCTGCTCAAAATAGTTTCCGGCCCATTACTGTGGCAGGGAGTCCGAGAGGTTCATCGTTCCGGAGATGGATTTCTGCTCCTCGGTGGGCGCAGACTCATCCAACCACGGGAGCACACACATCCAACCGCGATATATCCGGGTTTCCCCACAGTAAGGTCTCCGATCATCACGAGGGGATTATTTCCTGAAAACTCCCAGTTTGACGGGCATCCACCAGGTAAATCCAAAAAGGACGGTTTTTATGATTGCGCGTATCGGGGACAAACCGGCGCGCCTGGCGATGCCCATGGATACGAACAACTCCAGGGGGTGTCCGAGCCCCCAGATCATGAGCACCTTTTTCGAGAGCTTGTCGAGCACCTCGTTTTCATAGGGTTTCACGAGACCCCGAATCGCAAAGGCC
Organism: Deltaproteobacteria bacterium; assembly: GCA_011046135.1. Classification (GTDB taxonomy): domain Bacteria; phylum Desulfobacterota; class Desulfomonilia; order UBA1062; family UBA1062; genus DSBG01. The sequence continues at coordinate 22,697 of DSBG01000166.1, read as the reverse complement.
CATCCCGCAAGGGCCCCTGCCATCAAAACATACCACAGCCTTGCGTTTTTCAGCATACTCCCTCCCTGAATACGTGCATTGTCACCACTCCTATCAGATTACCGTGTCGACCGCCAGAGATATCCTGATCTGGGCATCGACACGAAAGGTCTGCTGATTCCAAGAACCCCTTCCCTCGTTGTATGCGAAGAGTTCCCCCTACTATTTTCTTGCTTTTCAGAACCCCCGGTATCATATTCGAAAACAAGGAGAACAACCTCAATGTACATGGGCAGCCTGCGCAAAGTGCTCTTGTGGATGATGATCATCCTTGGGGCATATTCCCTTGTGGGGTTCTTTATTCTGCCGCCCGTCATGAAATCCATGATGATCAGAACCCTTTCCCAGACCCTCAACCGTCCTGTTGCCGTTGAAGGGGTGAAGCTCAACCCGTTCACCTTCTCCCTCACGGTGGAAGGTATTGACATCAACGATCAGGATGGAACCAGCGACTTTGTTTCCGTGCGATCTCTGTTCATAAACCTCCAGAGCATCTCGGCGATTAAAAGGGCACTCATCATCAGCGAAGCACGAATCAACGAACCAAGGGCACGGATTGTCCGGCTGAGCGAAGACACCTTCAATTTCTCCGATCTTCTGGCAACCGATGACGCTCCACCGGGCAAGCCTCTCAACTTTTCCGTCGATAACATCCAGATCTTCAACGGACGCATTGACGTGTTGGATGCGCCTCTGAAAAAGACCCACGTGGTGAGCGACATCAACCTTGCAATTCCCTTTATCTCCAATATCGACTATTTCAGTGACGTGTTCGTACACCCCAGGTTCGATGCCACGGTGAATGGGAAAATGGTATCATTCCGGGGAGAGACCAAGCCCTTTGCAGACTCACTTGAGACCAGACTCGACATAGCGTTTGAGAACATCGATATCCCTTACTACCTTTCCTATATACCCCAGAAGCTCGAGGCCAGAATTCCCAGCGGCTTCCTCGACATCGCCGCTTCCCTGACCTTCCTGCAGCAGGGTGACCGTAAGCCGACCGTCGAACTGGAAGGCACGTTTGTGCTCAAGGATTTTGCCATGTTGGACATTCAGGACAACCCCATGATCGGCTTACCCGAGCTCATGGTGAAACTTGCACCCTCGAAGCCCCTTGAAAACCATATTCACCTGGAACGTATTGCAGTGACCAGCCCGCAGCTTGTTCTGATCAGACAGGCGAACGGCACAATGAACCTTGATTTCCTAGGCGATGAAAACCCGAAGCATGCCGCTCCCGACGAGAAGGAGTCTGAACGCCCCCGCCTCGCCCTTGCCATTGACACCTGCGAAATCACCCAGGGAAGTTTTCGCTTCATGGATCTCTCCGTGAGGGACCCTGTTAAGCTCTCCATGAATCAAGTCACAGTGAACGCACAAGGCCTGTCAACCTCTTCCCAGGTACCTGCCGAACTCGTTTTCAGCTGCGCTCTTGGTGAAACAGGAAGTTTCAACGCACAATCGAGTCTTCTCCTCGAGCCTGTTTCGGGTGAGGTTACCTTTGCCCTCAAGGATGTCGAGCTTGCGTGGTTTCAGCCATACATCTCGGAGGTGCTTGACCTGCTCATCAAAAGTGGGAGCGCCTCCGCAACAGGTTCCGTTACGTTTTCAGCAGAAGGAGAAGAATCCCTGAACGTAGCCTTCCAGGGAGACACCCAGGTCCAGCGTTTTGCTTCCGTGGACAGGGCCAATGCCGAGAATTTCCTCACGTTCAATTCTCTCTCCCTGAAAAACATCTCGTTCACGCCGCGCCCGAAAAGGCTCTCCATAAGCGACATCAGCCTCGTTGACCCATCCCTGCGCATCACGGTGTTCGAAGACGGATCGTTCAATGCAGAAAAGATCCTGGCCGGCAGACCCGAATACCACGATGAAATCATGGAACAGGGCGCACCAGCACCCCACACCGATGAGACGTTCGATACGATCGAGATAGAAAAGGTGTACCTCACAAGGGGGCTTCTCGCGTTCCATGACAGATCCATTACTCCACCGTACAGCTCTGAACTTTCGTACATCGACGGGGCCATCACGGGGCTCTCTTCAAAAGCGTCGAAACGAGCAGATGTTTCCCTGAGTGCACGACTGAACAACCATGCCCCACTGTCCATTGCCGGAACCATCAATCCCCTGCACAAAGACCTCTATGTCGATCTCAAGGCCGCTCTCACCGACATCGATCTCACTCAGGCCTCCCCATACTCCGGAAAGTATGTTGGGTATACGATTCACAAGGGAAAGCTCTCCCTTGATCTGGAGTACCTCATCCAGGCGAAAAACCTCCAATCGAACCATATCATTACAGTCGACCAGCTCACCTTTGGCGAGACGGTATCGAGCCCCGATTCATTGAAACTGCCGGTGAAGCTCGCTGTCGCTCTCCTCAAGGACCGTCAGGGCAGGATTGACTTGACGCTCCCCGTTGCGGGCCGCATCGATGACCCGGAGTTCAAGATAGGACGAATCATCTTCCAGATGATCGTGAATATTGTCACAAAAGCCGTGGCGTCTCCCTTCAGTGCTCTCGCTGCGCTCTATCCCGGTGCAGAGCAGCTGCAGTACGTGGAATTCTCCTATGGAACAACACACCTGTCTGATGACAGCCTGCACAAGATCCAGACCCTCGGACAGATCCTCACCGACAGACCTTCCCTCAGCCTCGAACTCCAGGGTTTTATTGACGTGGAGCAGGACCGCCAGGCGCTCATCACCTCCATCTTCGAGCGAAAACTCAAGGCGCAGAAGCTCTCAGACATGCTGAAAAAAGGCATGGAGCCAGGCGAACTGGGCGAGTTGACGATTGAATCCCAAGAATACGAAGACTACCTGAAAATGGCATACAAGGCCGAGACGTTCCCCAAGCCTAAAAATGTGCTCGGTCTGGACAAAGCGCTGCCCAGGGAGGAGATGGAGAACATGATCCTGGACCACATCACTGTCAGGGAGGGCGACCTGAGGACTCTTGCAGTATCCCGTGCCCAGGCAGTACTGGACATTCTGGTTCAGGATTCTCAGGTGGGTGCCGACCGGGTCTTTCTCCTCGAGCCATCGGGCAGCCCCCCTGAGATAATCGAAGGGGTCAGCAACGCACGTGTCACCCTGAACATTCAGTAACCCGGCATCCGAAGGAGGGGTATAACCAAAAGTTATGGATTTTTTTTGACAATATCCCTCCATAGGGAGATTTCTCCTGAGACGACTCGTCTATGAGTTCTTTCAGAAACACGCTGCTTGAGGGTGTACCTTAGCTCTTCTGCGGGATGATCCCATGCACCGCACATCTTGACATGCACGGGCCCGGTTTCACGTTCCTTCCTGACTCCCTGAAAAATCAATTCCCCTCAGGAACGGTCCTTATTCAAAACTGATACGTTTGAATGTATACCCATAGACGTACAGAACTTCCCCGGCTCCGGATTCCCGAATCGTAACCGTGTCTCCCCTGCTCCTGCCAAGACCCATGACGACAGCCGTTCCCTTATCAAGGGGGAGCAGGGCCAGGCTGATGCCTGTACCCCAAGGGGGCACCCCTGTAACATCACCGAGCAGAAACCCATCTTCCATGCGCAGGGTGATCTTCTCCACAGAGATGCCGTACTCACCCTGTTCCACAACCTCGTACCGGCCGAGTCGTTTCTGCCATGCATCGGGAATCACTGGAGCTTCCAGCCGTGTTCCCACTCGCGTAAGCGTTTCTCCCTCCTTGTGGGCAAGCATTCGGTATCCCGAGACATCCTTAAACACGATGTTCATGGTATTAAACGCGGGCTTGTTTCTGGGAAGGAACCCGAAGAGCAGGGGTTTCAGGCCAAAGGTGCCATCTTGTCTCGGTACCAGGACAAACGGCTTCTCCCCGATGGTGGCTACCAGCCTGGATCCTTTCAGACGGAGGGGAACAAAGCCTGCGATGGTGTCATAGTAGCCGGTGTATTCTTCAAGCCGTTCAGGATCAAACGAGACATCAGGAACCGGTTTCTTGTTTTTCGGTACTGTTGTTCCTGTCTTGAGTTCATAGAGAGCCTCCAGAGCTTCCATGCAGATCTCATTGGAGGCACGTGCACCCTCCACACAATTGGTCATCACGATCGCGGCAATCTTGTGGTGCGGCACGGCGTAGAGGTAACTGTAAAACGAGACAACGCCACCACTGTGGTGCACGATCGTTCCCATACCCTCTTTCTCGTGAATCAGCCAATTCAGACCTGTCTTCGTATCTAAATCCAAAGGGGTGTCATTGTTCTGCACACGCAGCATCTCCTGGAGTGCGGAAGGGTGGAGAAGCTGCGTCTCTCCCGCTCTCCCGTCCGCAAAGATCATGCTCACAAACAGGCTCATATCCGCAACACTTGAATAGAGGGATCCTGCTGGCTTGTCGCGCAGGGGATATTCATCCTGGCGTTTGCCCTTGTAGTAGGATTTTGCAAGGAGCCCTGCTGTCTCATCTCTCCGGTCGAATGAAGATCGATTCATCCCCAGGGGATGGAGTATCTCCTCGTGCATGTACCTTGAGAATTCTCTCCCATCCACATGTTCCACCAGTCGCCCGAGGATACTCATGGCAAGGTTGGAGTAGCAGAAAACGTATTCGGAGGGGAATGCCGTGTACTCATCATGGATCCTTGAAACAAGCATCTCAAGGCTCTCCGGAGATTGGGCGAACATGCCCCTGAGATAGTCTGTGGGGAGTCCTGAATGGTGGGTCATGATGTTTCTCGCCGTGATGTCAGGGGCGTCGGGAAAACGTGTTCGGATGGAAAACTCAGGCACGTAGGTTCCAAGGGGGGCGTCGATATCAACCTTGTCAGCCTGTGCCAGTTGCATCACTGCCGTTGCGGTGAACACCTTGGAGATCGAACCCACACGGTACACGGTGTTCTTGGTGGCGGGCACACTGTTTTCCAGATCGGCGAAGCCGAAACCGCGCGCCCAGAGAAGCTTCTGATCATCTACAAGCGCGATGCTCATACCAACGATCTTGTTTTTCTTCATTGACTTTGAAATGAGGGTGGTCAGGTACCTCGTGACCTCAGGCATGTCTCTCTTCGTGAATTCGGGCCTTGCAGTGAGCGAGGCGCACCCCCACATCAGCAGCCCGGCAATGGATGCAGCACACAGGGCACCAGCGATACTCCTCCTCATCTTCATCTAACCCATCTCCCTGCACTCTTTTTTTGTGAAGTATAGCAGATCAGCTACCGGATGACTCGTCCAATCTCATCGGGTTCGCCGGTGGTGTCCTGGGTTGACAAAACAACGGGTTCAGATTAAAGATAAACAATTCATTTGATTGATAAGGGTTGGAATGGGGAGAGATTGTACGGATGTTCGGTTTCTCGGTGCCTTTCTGAAACTGCGTACGCAAAGGTATACTGCAGCGAGGATCAGAAACGCCGGCCCCACACCACAGGGGTCTTCGTCACACCCTTCATCATGTTTCCAGTCAGTCCCTGAGTTCCCGGGGAGCTCTGCCCGCACATACGACAGGGCCCAGGCGGAGAAGATTGTGCAGACCTCCCCTGGCGTCCCTTTCATGCTCGCTCCGGCGGGCATTGTATAGAAAACAAAGGAGGGTATACCAATGACAGAGGCAACATTACAGGCTTTCGATGGGCTCAGGGATCTTTCCATGGTGAAGTGGTACATCATCACGCTACTTGCAATCGTGTTTTATATCTACGCCAAGGAGATCAAGCACGCGAAAGAGACCGGGAACTGGAACGCGGTTCTTGCAGGGTTCACCATCTTCGGGGTCGATTTCTTCAACGAGACCTGGAACGGTTGGATCCTGCACTTCACCCAGAGATCAGCCTTCTGGACGACCCCTGGCGACACGGCGCTGCGCACCATGGTGGGGTGGAACATAGAGATCATGTTCATGTTCCTGCTCCTGGGTATCGTCTTCTATCACACGCTCACCGAAGGCAAAAAGGTCACGATTCTGGGGCTTCCTGAAATGTGGTTCTGGGCAATCGGGTATGCGATTTTCTGCGTGTTCGTCGAGTGTCTGCTCAACATCGGCGGTCACCTGGTCTGGGAATATCCCTGCTGGTACCTGTCCTTCAAGGGGATCTGGCTCATCTTCTTCATCGGGTATTTCCACTTCTTCTGTGCCGCCATCTGGGTGATCACCCGCAAGACCATGAAGGCCAAGCTTCAGATCGTGGCGTTCATCTACGCGGTACCCATCATCATGAATATCCTCGCCTTTGGATTCTGGGGATGGAAGTACTAGAGACACCTCATTGTCATTTCTCTTCGGGCAGCGTCCGGGTACTCTGTTCCTCAGCAAAGGAATGGTACCCGGACATGCCCGGCAGGAAACCAGGCGCTTCTTTTCTCTTGAAAGGAAACGTCCCTAAGCGGGAGGAAAAAAGCTTGGTGAGCACCATCAATACCGTCTCCCCAGGGAGAAATACACGGCTGTGTTACCTCCCTCTGCATGCCCGAGACCGAGATAGATGGGTCCAAGGATGGTATCCGCAGCGGCAAACAGGCTTCCTGCTCTGATGAGATCCCCCGTGCTCCTGTCGGATCGCATCTCCCACACGTTGCCTGCTTCGAGAGACATTCCGGCATACAGGTCTCTTCCCATGAATGCTGGCAGACGCAGAATCCGACATTGATAGATCAATTTTCCCAGGACCAGGTGCTGCCCGTAGAGCTGATCCGGCCTGAGTCCGGAGAGGTCGAGAAATCCCCCTAAGGTAAATCCCTGGGCAAGAGGATCGGAACTGTCGATCACCGTGGCCCATCTTCCAGAAGCTATCAGGGTGTGACGTCCTGTAGTAAATGGCTTCAGAGCCGCAATCTCCAGAAGTTCATAGGTATCATCCGCACCAAGGGCATGTCTGCCCGCAAGAAGCGAAGCCTCGATCTTCACCCCGTCCCGTGGTAGTGTGCTGCTGTCAAGGCGATCGATATCGAGACTCAGTTTCCACGCGCCATTATCATAGCGTGCTTCCGGCAGGGTTGGGTCCCCGATATCGAGAGATGATCTGTTCATTCCACGCAGAGCTCCAAATCTGATCTCCCCGTACTCTCCCATCTGGAGTCCCAGATCGATTCCTCCCGTGCGTGTCTGCACCTCATACTGGGCAAACCTGCTGCTGCCTGCATACAGATCCACCGGGAAGACTCGGTACTCGGCATGGGGGGCCAGAAACACGTGCCAGATGTACGGATCCAGAGGCTGGTAAAACTCGCTGAAAAACCTGCGAGTTCTGCCGAACCAGACTTCGTTCTTCCACTGGGCACCAAGGCGGTTGACCCTGGTTACGGTGTAATCGAGGAACACGAGATAGAAACTTTCTCCCTCGAAGTTGTCTGCGAGTTCAACACCGAACCGGACCCTGTGTCGTGGATGAGTCTTCTCCACCGCTTCAATGAGCAGGCCCTGCCGACCGTTATTCTCCACCAGTTCGAAGTCGATATCCTCGAAATCCGCCTGTTCATAGATCTCGAACACATCGTAGGCGAAAAGATCCACATCGAATACCTCCTGAACCCTCTCCTCGAAGCGTCTTCTGATAAAATCCGAGCTGACGAGGGAGGGTTGTCGCACTTCGACAAAATCGATGATCTCAGGACGTCTCACCCGTGCAGCCTGTTTCCGCAGGATGGCCCGGTACTGTTCCTCATCCACGGCATATCGAAGGAGTTGATCCTCGACTTCACGGGCCGCTCTTCTTCCGATCTCCATGGCTTCATGCATTCTGTCGAAGCTCGCCGAGGTTATGTCACCCAGATCTGGCACGATGAGCAGGTCGTTCGCCTCGAGATTTTCCATCTGGACCGCCACATCGCGGAAGATCAGGATATTGGTGATCTGATCTGTGATGTCAAGAAAATCATTCAGCTGGTCTCTGTCTCTCAGGGGTGTGCCGATGTTCACTGCGATCACTCTCTCTGCACCCATCTGCTTCACGATGTCGACGGGCAGGTTGTTCACCACACCGCCGTCCACGAGCAGAACTCCTTCATACTCCACGGGAGAAAACACCCCGGGTATTGCCATGCTTGCCCTCAGGGCTTGTGCCAGGTCGCCTCTACCGAACACCTTGACAGCCCCGGTTTCGATATCTGCAGCTACGGCCCGAAACGGTATGGGAAATTCATCGAAGTCTTCACCGGTATTGAGGGTGAGCGATCGGAGCATGAGATCGAGGCGTTTCCCGGCGAGTACTCCCCTGGGAAGCCAGGTGCCCTGCTCATAATCAATCTCGTAGGTCAGGAAATAGTTCTGGGGACCATCCTTCAGGCGGTAGGGCTGGTTCCTCCGCTCGATGGTGTCGGAAAATATCGCTGCCCAGTCCGTTTGTGTTGCAATGGCCTCCAGCTCATCCAGGGGCATTCCAAGTGCATAGAGCCCTCCCACGATAGCACCCATACTGGTTCCCGAGATGTAATCAATCGGCACGTGCAGTTCTTCGAGAACTCTGAGCACCCCCACGTGGGCTGCGCCCCGGGCGCCTCCACCACTGAGCACAAGGCCGACCTTCGGCCGCGAGGGTCCTTCGGCGGAGACCCACGCAGGCATCAACAGCGCAACAAGCATCATTGCGATGAGTTTCCTCACCATTGAACCCTCTCCCGGGACTCCCGTCGGATCTTGGGTGATGTCACACCCCGGGAATCTGCATGTCTAGGTCACGATCTTTAGAATTCTTGGCTCGTTACGGGGCGGCCGAGCCGGAATCGTTTTCGGATACCCCACGATAATCGGTGCCATGATCCGGTAGTCCTTTGGAAGACCAATCTCATCGAGGAGCGTCTCGTCCTTTATATACGCACCCAGATCAACCCAGCAGGTGCCCAACCCCCTCTCGGCTGCCGAGAACATGAAGTAGGCTGCGGCAAGGCTGCAGTCGGCAGGCACTGAATGAACCACCGTTGGCCCGGTGATGTACACAAGGCAGGGTGCATTGTAAAACACGTTGAAGTCGGGATTTTTCAGGACAGGTCGATACATCCGCAGGATGGGCGACCTGATGACCTTCATGTCTTCCAGGAGGTTCTTCTTGCTCTCCTCGGAGAGACGCCCGATGAGCTCACGGTTTGATATCACGATGAATCCCCACGGCTGCCGGTTGCCTGCGCTGGGAGCCTCACAGGCATCTGCAATGAGTTCTCGAATCACAGAGATGGGAACGTCTTTCTCTTTATACTCCCGTATCGACCGTCGCTGTTTCATCAGGCTCTGAAAAATTCCCATGCATCCTCCTCCACGTCGGCCCATCATCGGTATCCGGACGACCACTCTTCGAGCACAAGGGTGTTCCTCATGCTTTCTGTATATAGGGAGATGCATGAAGATTACAAGGCAGGACGTCTTAAGGAAAACCCTCTGTTCCCCTGGATCGTGGTTGTCTCTCCAGGCTTTCTGTACACATCTGCCGGCCGCACCCATGTGATTGCTGGTCCTCCACCGTTCTGACGACCCCTGCCCGCGATGATCATTTCGCGCGGTACCAGCAGACGCACCACCTGCGGTAGTGTTCGTCGATATGAACCGGCACCGGTGTGGAGGACGTCACGCACGTGCCGAACAGGGCGAGGGGTTCACTGGACGGCCCCCTTTCATCTCTTCTCGAGTCACAGGAGAGTTCTTCCTCATAGTCCAAGAATCCCCGTGCTCCACAGGGGCACACTGTGGACCAGATCTCCAAAACTGCACGGGGAATATCATGTCTCCTCCCGCAGAAGGCACAGGCAACAGGGATCGTATTCATGCATGAACAATGTGTCCCTCCATCACCGATGTCAATGAAATTCATGGATCATCCGCGGGGTGGATGCGGGCTCTGAATTCTGACAAAAAACAGACTGGTTCCGTGGTCTTCATTCCTTGGGAATCCCGTATTTCTCCTTGAGCTTTCCGTTCCAGTATGGTATAATGCGTACCGTTGTTCTGTTATGAAATTGTATCCACGGTGCACACATGAGTTTCTTTTCAGAGGGTTTCAGTGCTGAGAGAAAATAACACGGCCCTGGCAAGATCAATCCCCCTGATGATGGTTGTGTGGTTCTTTTTTCACGGTGCAGCGTGATACTGTGTCTGATGTTCTGAATTGAACGTGTACGGTGTTGTGAGCGCCAGGTGTATGAAATAAGACAGGGCAAACGACGGAAAAGGAGGGTGAACGCTATGGAGACTGAACAGAGAACATATCAGAAAATGGTGGAACTCATCCAAGAAAACGCAGACACGCTGACCAGACGTCTGATGAAGGACATTCTGACAAATGAAAAAACAAAGAGCTATCGGTACCTCCCTGTCAATGAGCTCTACACCCGAGTCTACGATGTCTACCGGCGGTTGGATTCATGGCTCAGCAAGGAAATGCAGAAAGAGGGGATAAAGGAGCACTATATCGATCTCGGGAAAAAACGCTTCGAAGAAAATATTCCCCTGAACGAAGTGGTGGTGACCCTGCTCTTGATAAAGAGGCATCTCTGGCTCTTTGTGCTGGAAAACCAGATGGATCAATCCGCCTATGAACTCTCGTTGTCCCTGGAATTGAACAACAAGGTCGTGCTGTTTTTCGATCGGGCGATCTACTATACGGTCACGGGGTATGAAGACGCCATGAGCAGGGAACTTGCCTCGAGAATGCGCTTTCTCCACTCATCTTCTCCAGAGAGCAAGCACCTGTGGATGGCGCCGCGAAAAATCAATCGTGAAGCCCTTGTTCAGAAGGATACATTCAACAACAAGTGAGTCTGACGGGGCTCCCACTTGAGATCAGGCCGCACAGCCGAACTGACACATTCGGAAGTTCGTTTTTTGCCCGGACATGGGTGGATGGTCGCAGGTTCAGAACTGGGCAGGGTCCCCCATGAACAGGGGTCCGCAGCGGTATTTACCTCCTTCCCCGCTTGTGTATCAGGAGCCGTTTCCTTCGCGCAGGAGCTTTCAGTTCACGAAGTCAGTCGTTTGGTCATCACCCTCCTATCCCGAAGCACCCCGTTTTCCGGTATGGCACACCCCTGCCTGGTAGCGAGCTTCATCCGCAACTGGCCAAAAACCTTTCCTTTTAGACAGGTTCATGACATGGTATAGTTGCTCTTTAAAGATCACCTCTGTGATTACCCCTGATATTTATGGTTATGCTCACAGAAGAGGAGGATGGTTTGGTGGACATTGCAGAGACTCTATCCAGGGCCAGGGAATCGGGTCAGACAGCGCTCGATGAACACGCATCGAAGAAAATCCTCGCTGCATACGGAGTGCCTGTCGTTCGGGAGATCGTTGTAACCACGGCATCTGACGCAGTGGCAGCTGCCCGAGACATCGGGTTCCCCGTGGTGCTCAAGGGACTTGGGCAGAGACTGCTCCACAAAACCGAGCGTGGCCTCGTACACCTCAACCTCGTCGAATCATCGGCAGTCGAACAGGCAGCAATCGCCATCGAGAATGAGGCACTGGAAGAACTCGAAGGCATTCTGGTGCAACCGTACCTGAAAGGGAACCGGGAGTTCGTGGCAGGACTCTCCCGTGATCCCGTGTTCGGACCGGTGGTCATGTTCGGCGTTGGGGGAATTTTCACCGAGGCACTGATGGACATTTCCCTGAGAATCGCCCCCTTGAGTGAGCAGGATGCCGTCGAGATGATCTCCGAGATTCAGGCCCAGAAACTTCTGGGTGCCTTCCGTGGCGAGAACGCAGCCGATCGCGATGCGATCATCTCAACCCTGGTCGGACTCTCGAGACTTGCAATCGACTATCCGGATATCGCAGAGACCGATATCAATCCCCTGATTGTCTCCCGGGAGGGACGGATCTGCGCAGTTGACGCCCTGGCGGTCATCTCAGAAGTACCGGGTGAACCCTCGGCTTCTATCCCCGTTGATCCGCATGCTATAGGAGCCCTGTTCTATCCCCGATCCATCGCCTTCATCGGTGCATCATCCAAACTTGGGAAGTGGGGCCACCTGCTGCTCACCCACACGATCAGCGGCGGGTTTCCAGGCGACATCTTTCTCGTAAACGAAAAGGGTGAGTCCATTGCCGGAAGGGATGTATTCACGAATGTCACCGACATGCCTGACAAGGTGGATCTGGCCGTTGTCACCATCCCTGCCAGGCACGTCATGGGACTCCTGCCGAAACTCAAGGAAAAAGGAATCCGCAACGTGCTACTCATCTCTTCGGGATTCGGCGAAACCGGAGCAGAGGGCATACGACTCCAGCAGGAACTCGTGCAGAAGGCCCGCTCCGAGGGGCTCCTGATCCTCGGTCCCAACACCATGGGGCTGTCAAACCCCCACATCAACCTCTACTGTACCGGTTCCCCTGTTCGCCCCAAGCAGGGCGGGACAGCGGTGGTCGCCCAGTCGGGCAACATGGGTGTGCAGCTGCTCGGATTTGCCGAGGAGCAGGGCATCGGCATACGTGGTTTCTGCGGATCGGGAAACGAGGCAATGATCACCATTGAAGATTTCATCGACAGCTTCGAGATCGATGATCTCACCAAGATCATCATCCTCTACATCGAGGGGGTCAGGGACGGCAGGCGCTTTTTCGAGAGTGCACGAAGGTTGAGCAGAAAAAAACCTATTGTCCTGCTCAAGGGTGGTCAGAGTGAAGCGGGCAGCCGAGCCGCATCCAGCCACACCGGTGCCATGTCTTCCGATTCCAAGGTCTTCGATGCCGTGTGTCGGCAGGCGGGCATCGTCAAGGTTGAACAGTCCATGGATCTGCTGGATCTTGCGGCAGCTTTTTCTTCGCTGCCCATGCCAAAGGGCAATCGAGTTGGCATCATGACGCTGGGTGGTGGCTGGGGAGTGATCACCGCTGATCTCTGTGCTAGCTACGGCCTCGTTCTTCCTAAGCTATCACCGGAACTCATCGAGCGTTTTGACCAGATTCTCCCTGCCTACTGGAGCCGCGCAAACCCTGTTGACATCGTCGGAGAACCCGACAATGCACTCATGACCACCATCATGGAGGAACTGATGAAATGGGATGGGTGCGACTCAGTCCTCAATCTCGGAGTCATGGGCCGCGCGATTTTCATCGAGCGCATGCTGGATGCAGTTGGCAGGGCGGACCCAACGTATACCAAGGAGTTCCTTGAGACTGCAAGCACCTACATGCACACCTTTGAGAGAGACTACCTGAAGCTCATCGCGACCCTCATGGAAAAATACCAGAAACCCGTTTTCGGGGTGAGCCTCCTCACAGACATGAACAGCAAGACAGTCTATTCCGTGGAGGGATCCACCTACAAGCCCGTTTTCTATCAGACCCCCGAGCGGGCGGTGAAGGCCAACGCCCTCATGTATGAGTATTTCAGATTTCTCGGGCGTCAACCTCGTTGAGGATACAACGCATGGCGGAACACGGTTAGAATGAACAGTTCATTCCGGCGACGATCGCAGTAGACGAGGTATTCTCCACCTTCACGGCTCCGACAGGTGTCTGGATGGTTTCGTCCCGGTAGAGAATGATTCCTGTTCCGAGGTTCACCTTCACCCGCGGGTGCAGCGCATACCCAAACCCGAAGCCCACCATGAGGTCGTCTGCGTAAAACACCTCGATGGCGCCAAGGTTTGCATTGTAGTAAGCATCCTTGTCACCCCAGTCGTACACCGTGTAGAGCATTCCCAGGCTGAGTTCGAGCCTGGGCAAGACCTCGCAGGCCCCAGCCAGGCCGACACTCCAGGAGTCTCCTGCCAGGTCTGATATGTCCTCTCCCTCGTGAGTCTCTCCCCAGTCCACTGCCTTCTGAAACCAGTAATTCACGTTCACCTCGCCCCGGATCTTGTCGGTGATCTGGAAGGATGCCCCCAGCCCGAGCATCCCGGGAAAATCCCGCCGGAGCTTCTGACCGTCCCTGAACAATCCAGCATCCTTGCTGATAGTGTCTTTGCTCCTGATACGAGTTTCCAGATTCAAGCGCACGGGGGACTCAACGTGGAGGGCGATATTCACCCTGTCCACCGGTGTGATCTGAATGCCGAACACACCCCCGGTTCCCTGACCCCTCTCCTCAATGCTGACGATCAGCGGGATATCCGGGGTCAGCGGGCCCAGCCATCCCCTGGTCAGCGTCACTCCGGCTTGTATAGTGTTGTAAACCGAGATCGTGCGTACGCCAAGCGCCAGCGATACCTGTTCGGAAACACGGCACGCTCCGCCAACACTGGCCGCGACATACCGGGAACTGCCCTTGAGCCGTTCATTTGTGATGTCCTTGTAGGCGATGTAGGCAGGTCCGTCCTCTCCGATCACGGCTGCGCCGAGGGCCCTGGTTGAATAGGACCCGTCGGGATAATCCACTGCCGCGCCGCCTCCGGGAATGTAGACCGCCCCAAAAACTGACCACCGCGACGTCGAGTATACGGCATGGAGACTCGGAATGAACCAGTCGACACCCTCGTTTTCAAAGCGCAGACGCCCCGTGCCCAGAGGATCGGTGAAGGTGTGGGAGGGCCTGCGCACCCAGATCTGGTTCGAGATGTTGAGGTGAAACCCGGGGGCAAGATCAACGAGGCCCGCCGGGTTGTAAACCGTAATATCCGCGGCATCGGTGGCGGCATTCCGGTTCACCATTCGTGCATATTCTGCGCTCTGGCAGGTCTGGTTGTAGATCTGGGCGCAGGAGACCCCGGGGATCATCAGCATGCAGGCAAGTATGACGATGGTGGACACGGCCTCCTTCACGATCACTCCTTTCCTCACATCATGATTCGCGCGCTCGTGGCAAAAAACACGCTCGGAGCTGCTCCTTGTCTCGTTTCTGAAGACGTGTTACGCAGCACCTGCTGAAACACGCCCTGAAGAACACGGGGCCAGTCATCCAAGGCTGCAGCAGGCTCCTTTTCCCTCTTTCGGCAGGCGACACCTCTATCCTTACCTGAACCAGCAACCCCTTCCACTCGATGGTACGGCACGCATCGAGTGGATTGATCTCGGGTTCGCTCCTCTTCACGTCCTGGTTGACCAGTTTTCCACGAATCCGGTCTGTTTCTTAACGGCCTCCAGCTCGCTCTTCATCATTTCGAGCAGATCACGCCCCTCCTGGGTTTTGATGAGGTTGTGTTTCTCTTTAGGATCTGAGACGAGATCGAACAGCTCGGGTTGTCTCAAATCGTTCTGGTACGTGATGTACTTGTGCGTGTCGGTGCGCACAGCCGCAATCCCGGGGATAGGAATGGGATAGACCGGGTAATGCTCGTAGAGCCACGACGATCTTCCCGGGGCGTCTTTCGACCTGATGGACGGAACGAGGCTCTGTCCCTGGATTCCGGGGGGAAGATCCAGGCCCGCCAGGTCAACGAGCGTCGGGGCGAGGTCGATATTCAGGGCCATCTGCCACGCCCTGCGACCTGGATCCGGGATAACCTTCGGATACCTGATGAATAACGGGATGCGGATCGATTCTTCGTAGGCCACGCGTTTGTCATAGAGCCCGTGTTCGCCGAACAGATGCCCGTTGTCGCCGGCATAGACGAGGATCGTGTCCTCTGCCATTCCCAGTTGGTCGAGCTTTTCGAGGATCCTGCCAACCTGCTCGTCGACCCCGACAACCGTCTCACAGTACCTGCGGTAGAGGAAGCTCAGGGGTGCAGGAGCTCCGACAAACAGGTGGTAGTTGGTCAGGGGGACAAACTCATCCGCCTCCGGCGGGAGATGGAGATCGATCCCCTTGTACATCCCGTCGAGGTCCCTGGGTGGGACAAACCCGAAATGGACAGCCTTGTGTGACAGGTAGAGGCAAAAGGGATTCCTGCGAGGTTTTTCGATCCACTGCAGTGCGAAATCCGTTAGATCTTCGGTGATGTACCTGCCCGTGCGTTCGGTGTAGGTCCCGTCGATGTACAAGGGGCAGTCATAGTACACCCCCTGCCCACCCTGCGCGGTGAAGGTGATGAAGTGATCCAGACCCCGCACGGCGGGCAGCCCCTCTCCTGGCATGTGCCACTTTCCGATGAAGGCGGTTTCGTACCCGGCATCCTTGAGGCGTTCGATAAAGGTGAGGTTGCTCTCCTGCCAGGGTGTGTGGTTGGTCTTCACCCCGTGGCGATGTGCATACTGTCCGGTCAGGAAACTTGCCCGCGATGGACTGCACAGCGATGTCGTGCAGAAGCTGTTTTCAAACATGAGACCCTCGTCGGCGATGCGATCGAGGTGGGGCGTTTTGAGAAAGGGGTGATCCATGCAGCTGAAGGCGTCCCAGCGGTGGTCATCGGTGAGGATGAAGATGATGTTGGGCCTCCTGTTTCCTGCGGAGAGAATGCCCGGAAACTTCAGCCCGACAAGCCCGGCACCAACCGTTGTTCCGATGGTCTTGAGGGCCTGCCTGCGTGTCATGGGTTGAGAGAAAATCGATTCCCTAAACTTGGTCATGAACAACTCCTCGATAGTTCTTCTCGTTATTCCTGTGGATCACAGGAACAGCCTGATGTAGGCCTCCATGAACAGGTAGTAGTAGAAGTGCCCGAAATGCCAGAACATGAGGGTGAACAACCCTGCACCGAGCAGCAGGACAACGGCATTGCCCTTCTGCACCACCTTTACCGCAGGGTCGCGGTTCTTCACGCGGTCGATGATCCGGCACCAGAGTTCGGAAAGCCCCATGCCGATGAGGTTGATGATCACCGCAGAGAGGACCACGTGGTGAAACAGCAGGAAGAGGAACTCAGCGAAGCTGTAGATCCCCCAGATGCCCAGCCACTGCTTCAACAGGAACACGACAGGGGTGAACATGCTCACGAAGAGCCGTTCGCCGAAGCTCGCCCCCCTGAAGTAGGCAAGGGTGTTTGCGATCATGGCCCCGCACCAGATGCTCAGGACCATCAGGATGAGAGAGACATTGACGACAAGGGCGTGGAGCACCCTGCTCTCGATCCTGCGGGCAACATCGTATCCGTTGAGGGCAATGATCATGGTGATCAGAATCAGTGCAACGGGAAATACGATCCGCCGGTAAAAACTCTGTCGTATCACGACTCCTCCCTAAAAAAAGCTCACCTATCCAATCCAGGCACCATGCGAAAGCTATTGTCTCTTTACTCTACCCCTTTTTGCCCAGTTTGAAAAACGAGAAGCAGAGAGAACCACCTGACAGCGGGTACCCGTCACGAAAGCCCATGGGTTTTTGAAATGATCTCCCATGCCTCTTCCGCGGTTTCCACGTACCTGAAGAGATCGAGGTCTTCGGGTGAGATCACCCCCTCTTCAACGAGGGCATCGAACTGGACAACGCCCTCCCAGAAGGACTGCCCGAAGATGAGCACCGGTATGGGTTTGATCTTGTGCGTCTGGATGAGGGTCAGTGTCTCGAACAGTTCGTCCAGGGTCCCGAACCCCCCGGGAAAGACCACCAGGGCCTTGGCCCGCATGAGGAAGTGCATCTTGCGGATGGCGAAGTAGTGGAACTGGAAGCAGAGTTCGGGGGATATGTATTGATTCGGCTTCTGTTCAAAGGGGAGCACGATGTTGAGCCCGATGCTCTTCCCTCCAATTTCATGGGCTCCCCGGTTCGCCGCCTCCATGATCCCCGGACCACCGCCCGTCACGATCATGAACCGGGTGTTTTTCAAAGCAGTTCCAGCCCGGGTAACGAGGGAGGCGAGCCTGCGCGCCTCTTCGTAATACCGCGATGTCTCGACCCTGCGTCGTGCCGTCCTCGCAGCCCTTTCCAGCGACTCGTTTCCCGGGTCGTTCTCCGCTGCTGCTTCGGCCTCGGCAGCATGCTCACGCGCCTCCCGTGGCTCCGGTATCCGGGACCCCCCGAAAATCACGACGGTGTCATCGATGCCGTGTTCATGGAGGATCAGCTCCGGTTTCATGAGCTCCAGCTGCAGGCGTACCGCACGGAGTTCGTCCTGGAGCAGAAATTCCTGGTCCAGGTAGGCCAGCCGGTACGAGGGCGAGAGGGTCTGGGGAGACTTTTCACACAATTCAGCAGAGCGGGCATCGTCCCGGGCCGAGGGAAACAGATCACTTTTCTTCCTGCTCTTCATCGGGTTCTCTCCTTGGCTGAACTCATCTCTCTCAATGCCGTATGTATCGGTGAAGACGTCGTGTTCATGTACGAGCCTCACCGTGAACACATCCTATTCATAACCGTGTCTGATGTCGAGCATTTCCCTCTGGCCCCACCGGGTTGCAGGGAAGGATCCTGATCCTGTTTTGCTGCTGCCCGTTTCGATCCTGTTCCCGTCAGAGCCCTGTGTACAACAGCTCTTCCTTCTGCGCGGGGAGTTCTTCTTTGAACCGTTTTCCCAAAGAAGCCATGACGAAACCTCCTGTTCCCTGGATACAGAACAAAACGTCTCGGAAGAGCGCCCTCCTCCTAACCGAGAAGTTCTCTCACCAGGGCTCCAATGGTGTCCACATAGTGATCCACGTCCTCACGGGTTGCCGTTGGTCCCACGAGCGCCATCTCGTGAACAGGGGTGAGCAGGATCCCCCGGTTGGCACACCACACGTGGATGAGCGCATCCAGCGGGCCTGTCAGCCCCTCGGTTACAATGTCCACCTCGTTGTAGTCGACTTCTGCAAACAGGGCCTCCGAGCCGTTCTTCGGGGGCTTCGGGAGGAACCGGAATTCCACCCTGCAGCCGATACGTGCCACATACCACGCAAGATCGTTGTCTTTGATGATCCTGGCCAGGCCCTCTTCCATGCGCTGAGCGAGCCGGGTCATGCGATCGTAGTTCTCTTCGTTGATGACGTGCTCGAGGGCTGCACGTATTCCAGCCACCGCTGTGGCGTTCCCCGAGAGGGTTCCTCCGAACCCGAAGAAATTATGCCAGGGCAGGCGCTGACCCAGCCAGTCCGAGAGTTCGCTGGTGAACCCGAGAATGGCCGCAGGGTAGCCGCCTGCAATGAACTTGCCGGCCACGAAGATGTCCGGAGTCAACCCCATCTGTCCCGTGACGCCCCGGGGTCCTGCACACATGGAGTGGGTCTCGTCGATGAGCAGGAGCGTCCCGTACTTCTTCGTGATGTCCCGCAGGGCTTCGTGGTAGCCTTTTTCAGGCGCGATGATGCCGATGTTGGTCATCACCGGCTCGGTGATGACGCACGCGATATCGCCAGGGGCCAGAGCCTGCTCCAGGGCATCCACATCGTTGAAGTCAATGACCCTGGTCATCTTCGTGGCATCCGGCACGATGGGCCCCAGCATCCCCGGGACATTGATGAGCTCGCCGAAGAAGTTCACCACCAGGGTCTCGTCCACCGACCCGTGGTAGGTCCCGTTGAAGGCGAGGATGAGCTGGCGTCCGGTAAAGGAGCGCGCGATCTTCAGGGCCATGCGGTTTGCGTCCGTCGCGGTCATGAGAACCTGCCAGAAGGGAAGGCCGAACCTGCGCTCGAGCTCCTTTCCCACCCAGATGCAGTCCTGAGTTGGCAGCATGGTGGTCGTGCCTCGGTTCACCATCTGATCCGTGATGGCCTCAACGATCTTCGGGTGGGCGTGTCCGCAGAGCCCCCCGGTGTCCCCCAGGCAGAGGTCCAGGTAGCGGTGGCCGTCCACATCGGTGATGTACACGCCTTGTGCCTTTTCTACAAAGACAGGGAACCCTCCAGACCAGATCCGCATCCACGACATGGGCACGCCACCCACCAGGTTTTTCTTGGCCTCTTCGAAGAGGGCCCTTGACCTGGGTCGCTCACGTACGAAGCGTTCGTTTTCCTGCCCGAGCAGTTCCTTTACCCGTTCCAGTGAAATTGTCGCCATAGTGCTCCTCCTTTTCATCAAACCATTCGCATGTGCCACAAACACTTATCCGTCAGCGTAGCATCTTTGAGCCGGGAACTCAATTAGGTGATGGACAGGGGCGCCCACTCACAAAGCTCTGGGCGTGGCGTAGATGCTCGCAATCGAAGATAAAAAGCCACACCAACCGACGGTGTTCGGTTGCGTTCGATCCTCATGTCATGCCGACGATCCTGCCTGGCGGGCTGCTGCCGGGTAGGTGTCGATCCTCTTTTCCCACCCGGGAAGCCAGCGTTCCTCGCCGCGGTCATTCGGGGAGTTTTTCACCCGTATCCGCAGCATAGTCTTTGCAGAGCGAGAGAATTCCTCGACAGCCTCGATTCCCCTGTCTGGCCCATCCATCTGCTCCAGGACCTGCAGCAGGCCCCAGCCCTGTCCCTGGTAGCGCTCAGTGGGCGAGGTGCCTTCACCCTTGAAGTTCACGTAGTCCACCAGGGCATACATGCCACCGGGACTCCCAGCCACCCGGTAGAACTGGGAACGCACGCGGGACCGCTTGTCCCGATCCGCTGCAGCGAGCATCCCGGGCAGGGCCTCTTCAAGGCGCTTGCCCAGGAATTCGGCCTGGAGATCCTTGGTGCCTGACAGGAAGAGCCTCAGTTCCTGCATCTTCTCGGAATCGAAGTCCTCCATGAAGGCATCCCGGTCGCTCCAGGGGCAGGCCTGGTCTTCCACCCATACGGGGATGTGAACACCGCATCTCTTCATGAATGCGATGAGCCTGGGAAACCCTTCCTCAAAGGGCCCCTCCCGGCCGGCAGGATACCAGATGAAGTGGCCGATGCCGAGTGAGGCAAAATCTTCTCCAGCATTCCACCAGGTGAGACAGCTCTCGCTCCCCCCGCACTCGTTTTCGAACACCCGCAGCCCGATCTCCTGGAGTTCCTCTCCTGAGAGCTGAATCTTTTCTGCACATGCCCACATGAGGCAGAGCAGAGACCACAGCAGGAGGAGCAGGAACCCTGAAGTTTGGGAGAATTTCATTACCCTGTCCTTGAAGCTTGGGAGAATCTCATTGCTCTGTTCTTGAAGCTTGGGAGAATCTCATTACTCTGTCCTTCCTGCACATCGCCTCTCACCTGCCGTTACTCTAAAAAGCTCCAGAAGAAAGCCCCTCGAGATGTCCGGGATCAATCCCTTGTATGTATACCATATCTTCCCCCGTGGTGGTACATTAGCGGTACAGCGGTGATACAGCTGTGGCCGTTCGATACAGGGATGCGGGTTTTTGCCTGGCAGATCAGGGGATCTTCGGTGCACGAGATGCCCGGTGTTTTCGCTCATCCTCCCAGAAACATCTTGCGGCACGGAAAAATATGGATATCATGGGACAGAGAACTCTGCACTTACCCGGCATCACACGGAATGGGAGATGTCCATGAATCTATCGGAGAGCTGTTTTGCTCATCGCCTGAAAAATTCTCTACAGACCCGCCCTGACATGTATAAAAAACCCTTGGCAACCTGCCTGCAGTGGTGTTTCCTGCTGGTTGCGCTGGTGCTTGTCTCATCATGCCCCGTCTCTGCCTGGTCTGAGCACCCCCTGCTCGCCTACCCCGTTCTCAGCCCTCTTCCCGGCCTTGCCCAACGCGAAGGCATCCCCGTGAAGAGTCTGAAGACCTTTCTCCTGGAGGAGGAAGCAGGGCTGGAAAGCCTGCTGGAGAACCAGGAAGCGTGGTCACGGGAGCACCTCACCCACTATGCGCCCCGTCCCGAAACGCTCGCATTCCGCGCCACCGGGAATCCTGATGACGTCCTGAAGCGGTTTTTCCATGCCATACGGATCAACCCCAACTCACAGATGAGACTCTATCTTCACCTGCTCCCCGGTGAATCTCCCTCTGGAAAAGAAGAAGTCTCACCGCGTACGCTCACCACGCTCAGCGACACCTCGGAAATGCACGGCACCCGCTATGTCGAGCTCGTGGAGGGAGAGCTGGTGTCTCCGCTGCAGGTGCTGTGCACGGCAAACGACGAGCCCGATTTCGGGCTCGACCTCGGCCTGTTCGAAGACAACGGCACTGACTATGGAGCACTCTATGGTTTCGGAAACCAGCCCTTCGGCAACCCCAATCTGGAGTACAGCAGCCAGGCGCCATTCCACATGGGATTCTACCACGAGAGTCCCCTGGTCTTTTTCTTCGGCCCCTTTTTACAGGAAACCTATCCCGAATACCGGATTCACCTCTACAAGTCGCTCTCGGACTACGCGTTCCAGTCAGGCCAGGACTACTGGGGGTGGCGCTTCATGGGCTGGGCCATGCACTACCTGGGAGATCTCTCCATGCCCTACCACGCCTCGGTGCTGCCCGGGGTGAGTCCCACCAGGATGATCTGGACCAACCTCAAGGCAATGCTCGGCATGCCGCAGAGCAGAGACGATGCAATCCAGATCGTCTCGAACCGCCACACGGTCATGGAGAAATTCCAGCAGGAGGTTCTCAGAAGGGCGCACCGTGAGCACAGCGAGGACCACCCCTTTTTCCAGGCGTTGAAAAACCCGGTGGAGATGATACACTACACCGACGACTTCCCCCGGCAGGTGGCTGCAAGCCAGGCCGCTGCCGCTGCAGAAAGAACCGATGCCGTCCTGGAGCGTTGGATGCCGCCCAGGCTGGTGGCGGACCCCGGGTTCGAGGTGTCCGGATCAGCGGAGATGAGCGACCTCGTTGCATCCGTTGCAGAACAGGGGGGCGATGAGGCAATCGATCAGATTACCGTCGCTATTGCTGAACAGCTCCGCCACTACAGCATGCACCTCCGGAGTTTCTATGCTGCGTGCATGGTGGAGTAGCGTGTGCCGGGAGATGCCGTGACGCAGCCCCGTGCGGGCATCCCGTCGTACGCCTCCGGCTCGGCCCTCTCGGAACCGTTGCTTCGGCAGGGCGGGTTCCTCGCCCAGCGTCACCCATTGTGCATGGG
>DSBG01000167.1 GCA_011046135.1 Deltaproteobacteria bacterium | reverse complement strand
TTACTTAGGCAAGTCAAGACTACTAAATTCGGAGCTGCTTTTCCATGCTTAAATGAATATTTTCATACCCTTGAATTTGATTTGATGATATCTATTTATGTGCGAAACTTCAGATCCTAATATAGGTTTTTTAGACTTAAAAGACTTGCCTAAATTGGCAAAGGGTAGCTATAGGGTAGCTAGATAAATTTCAAGGGGCATCGGAATAACCGATAACCCCTTGATTTAACTGGTGGGCCATGTAGGGCTCGAACCTACGACCTACTGATTAAGAGTCAGTTGCTCTACCTGTTGAGCTAATGGCCCATGTCTTTTCCTGGTACGCCCGGGGCGACTCGAACGCCCGACCTGCGGATTCGAAGTCCGACGCTCTATCCGACTGAGCTACGGGCGCCTACCTCATGCTTATATTGTGGGGTGAGTGAAGGGGATCGAACCCTCGGCCACAGGAGCCACAATCCTGTGCTCTACCATCTGAGCTACACTCACCACAATGTTTTTGGCACGCCTGAGAGGATTCGAACCTCTGACCTACGGATTAGAAGTCCGTTGCTCTATCCAACTGAGCTACAGGCGCCCAGTGCCCCTGCTTGGTCGGGGCGAGAGGATTCGAACCTCCGACCCCCTGCTCCCAAGGCAGGTGCGCTAGCCAGACTGCGCTACGCCCCGTAGAGGAGCCTTATAGCAAAGGGCATGGGGCCTGGCAAGCACTTTTTCTGCAAGCGCTTAATCTTATTAACTAAAAGTAATTGTTCACTAATTTCGCTTGTTCCAGGGATTGCGTGAGCGCCTCACCATGCAGACGTTTTCACAAACTCATCTTTTGCTCACGAGTCTCATTCTGCTCGCGCAGGAACACGCTTCATCGATCATCTATCGCTTCACAAAGGCCTGGGGAACTTTGAGGCGCCTCCGGATCATCTCCTCTGCGGTCTCCATCTGCTGCACCATGTCATCCGAAACCCCCTCATGATCGTAGCCACAGAGATGGCAGATCCCATGAACCAGGAGCTGCAAGATCCTTTCGGATACAGGCATGCCACCATCTTCAGCCTCAAGCGCTGCCTCCTCCAGCGAGATGACGACATCACCCAGATGGGGATTGACGGGGCCGATGCCTTCCTGCTGGGAGAACGAGATGACATTGGTGCTCCTGTCTCGACCAAGATATGTTTTATTGAGCTCTCTGATCCCGGCGTTGTCCGTAAAAAGGATGCAGATCTCTGCATCGGTTTTTCCCTCTATTCTGAGGCTTTCTTTCACCCACGCCCTGATGATCGTGCGGTCTATTGCGAACAGGCTCTGACGATCCAGGATATCAACCCTGATCACCGAGAACTCCGGTCATATGCCCTGATGATCTTGGCCACGATCTTGTGACGGACCACATCGTCTTCGCTGAAGTACACGAACCCGAGTTCATCGATGTCCTTCAGGATCTGGGCAGCCTCGACCAGACCGGACTTCACCCCGGCGGGGAGGTCGATCTGGGTGATGTCGCCCGTGATCACCGCCTTGGAATTGAACCCGATGCGGGTGAGAAACATTTTCATCTGCTCAGAGGTTGTGTTCTGAGCCTCGTCGAGAATGATGAATGCATCGTTGAGCGTCCTGCCCCGCATGAATGCGAGCGGGGCAATCTCGATCTGATCCCGGGCGATGAGCCTCAGCACATGATCGTATTCCAGCATGTCGTACAACGCATCATAGAGCGGCCTCAGGTAGGGATTCACCTTCTCCTGGAGGTCCCCGGGGAGAAATCCGAGCCGCTCTCCCGCCTCCACTGCCGGTCGGGTGAGAATGATCCGCTCAACCTTTTTCTTGAGCAGATAGTTCACAGCCATGGCAAGGGCGAGGTAGGTCTTGCCTGTTCCGGCAGGACCGATACCGAAGAGCACATCCTTGACCCTCATGGAATCAATATAGTGTTTCTGCTGAATGCTCTTGGGAAAGATAACCTTCTTCGTAGACGAAATATGAATGCTGTCTCTGAAAACATCCTCGAGGTGCAGCGTCCTGTCCTTGGCCAGCATTCTCACCGCATACCAGACATCATCGGGAAACACCGGAAATCCACCCTTGATGAGCTGGTACAGATCCCTCAGAGCGTGCTCTGCAAGCTCAACATCAAAACTCTCACCCTGCAGTTCGATGCTGTTTCCCTTCATGAAGCATTTGACACCGATCGACTCCTCCATGATTTTCAGGTGGGTACAGCTGTCTCCTGCGAGTTGGCGCAAGATATGGGTATCAGGAAATTCTAATGTCGGCATAGGGCGATAGCTGCCTCTGTTTTGCATCCGTGCATACTACCCCTGTTATCGCAAAAGAGCTGATCTGACAAGGAAATCCTGCCCGGAGAGCGTGTGTCTCCTGCTCATGAAGACAGCACTGCTCCCCCGAGTGAGACAATCCGCCCACCGGAGATGATGCCTGTACAGACGTGCATCAGGGCTGTATTCTATGGTTGCGTTTATCCCGGCAGTTGTACTATGTTCTGCCCATGTTCCAGGCAAAAGTGGTGGACTCATTCAGCGCTGCCCACAGGCTCAGGGGATACCAGGGTGACTGCGAGCGACTCCATGGGCACAACTACCGGGTGGAGGTAACGGTCAAGTCCCACACCCTCGATGGAACCGGCATCGTGATGGACTTCAGGGACCTGAAAACTCTCCTGAAAAAAACCCTGGACGAACTCGATCACCGGTACCTGAATGACCTGCCCTGGTTTCAGGAACAAAACCCCTCTGCGGAACATATCGCACGTGCTATCTTCGAACACCTCTCCCCTTCCATACCGTCCCCGGTGACCCTCAAAGAAGTGGTGGTGTGGGAGAATGAAGCCTGCTGCGTATCCTATTCCCACCAGGAAGAGACGGCATGAAGGATGTGCAGAACCTTCCCCCGGACACACCTCTGGCCATAGAAAAAGTCGGGGTCAAGGGGATTGCCTATCCCATCGTGGTCTCTGACAAACAGCGGGGAACTCAGCACACGGTTGCGTCCATCAATCTCTATGTGGATCTGCCCAGAGAGTTCAAGGGGACGCACATGAGCCGCTTCATCGAGGTGCTCAACGAACACAAGGAAGAGATCCACATAAAGAACTTCGAACACATCCTGAACGAGATCAAAAAAACGCTGGAGGCCCAGAGCGCCCACATGGAGATCGAGTTCCCCTACTTCATAGAAAAGAAGGCACCCGTGTCGGGATCTGTCGGCCTCATGGAGTACACCTGCTCCCTCATGGGCATGGTGGGAGAGCGCAGAGAGTTCAAGGTCGGGGTAAAAGTCCCCATTCAAACGCTGTGTCCCTGTTCCAGAGAGATCAGCGAGTTCGGAGCCCACAACCAGCGCGGCATTGTCTCGGTCATAGTGAGATACGAAAAGTTTTTCTGGATCGAAGACCTCATCACGCTCATCGAACAGTGTGGGTCCAGTCCGGTCTACCCCATCCTCAAGAGACCTGACGAAAAATATGTGACCGAGCATGCCTACAACCACCCGATGTTCGTGGAAGACGTGGTAAGGCTGATCGCCTCGCTCCTGAGCGAACGCAGCGAGTTCTCCTGGTTCTCGGTGGAGGCGGAGAACTTCGAGAGCATCCATAATCACAGCGCCTATGCCTACATAGAAAGTGGAAAGTTACCATGAACCAGGACATTCTCCCCATCGGGAAGCTCCCCCTGGAGTTTCTGGGGACCCTCCTCAAGGATCTCGAGACTGATGACCCCAACGTGATCGTGGGCCCGGGCATCGGACAGGATGCTTGCGTCATCCGCTTCGGTGGACAGCACCTGGTCTTCAAAACCGATCCCATAACCTTTGCCACCGAGTCCATTGCCCAGCACCTTGTCACCATCAACGCCAACGACATCGCTTGCATGGGGGGCATCCCGAAGTACCTGCTCGTAACGATTCTGCTGCCTGAAGGCTCAACCACCCGTGACCGGGTGCACGAGATCTTTGTCGATCTGAAGAATGTCTGCTCGTCAATGGGTATTACCCTGGTGGGTGGTCACACCGAGATCACCTATGGGATCGACAGGCCGATCGCTGTAGGATTCATGATCGGAATGCTTACGGGCAGCAACCTTGTCAGGGCATCAAATGCGCAGCCCGGTGATGCGATCCTGCTGTCAAAAAGCATCCCCATCGAGGCGATCGGCATCCTGGCACGGGAGAAAGCCGACAGGATTCATGCCGCACCAGATACCCTCATCCGCGCACGAAGACTCATCGATGAACCGGGCATCAGCATTGTGAAAGAGGCTCGGATCGCCCTCGAATCCGGAGGAATCACCGCAATGCATGACCCCACCGAGGGAGGGCTCGCAACGGGGTTGAGGGAACTTGCCATTGCAAGTGGCTGCGGTGTCGAAGTTCACTGGGAAACGATTCCGATTCTGGAAATCGCCGGAGAGATCCTGGAATCCTTTGACATGGATCCCCTGGGCACCCTTGCATCAGGATCGCTCCTCGTGTGCTGCAGGCCTGAGTCTGTCGAGGGGATTCTCTCGGCGTGGAGACAGGAATCCATCTCCGGCGCACGCATCGGATCCATGACACAAGAACAGACCCTCATTCTCTACCGTGGTGGTGTGGCAACAGCGTTGCCTGTCTTTACAGTTGACGAGATTACCAAGGCTTTTTCATAAGACATCCCGCACGCACGAACGCTTCGCACCCGTGAAGCGGCAGGACACGGCATCAGGTTCCTGACTATTTCATCAGCAACTCGGTGACCAGCGAGGTATCACCATTCCCTGAAAGGAATTTCTCGTTGTTGATGAGCTTGATGAGGAGATCCCTGTTTGTGGTAACTCCCCTGATCTCGGTTTCGTCGAGCATTCTGTCCATGCGCCTGAGTGCGCCGTGTCTGGTTTTATGATGGCCGATGAGCTTGATCAGCAGGGGATCGTAGTACGAAGTTATCTGGCAACCCGGGAAAATATGAGTGTCGACCCGTGTTCCCGGCCCTCCGGGAAGTCTCATGTGGGTGATCACTCCCGTTGTCGGCATGAAATTTCTCGCAGTGTTTTCCGCGTTGAGCCTACATTCAACGGCATGTCCTGAGGTGTTCAGGGTTCTTCCGTCGAGGCGAGCTCCTGCCGCAATCATGATCTGGTCTCTGACCAGATCGATATCGGTGATCATCTCAGTGACCGGGTGTTCCACCTGGAGCCTCCCGTTGATCTCCAGAAAATAGATCTCCCCTCCCTGATCCATGAGGAATTCAACAGTGCCGAGGCCCCGGAAACCGATGGCCTTCATGATCATCCTGGACCATTCCCAGAGTTTTTCTCTCAGCGCCTCATCGATGTTCGGGATAGGAGCCTCCTCGATGATTTTCTGGTGGCGCCTTTGGATTGAACACTCCCGGTCAGAGAGCGTCTGGATAGTGCCATAATGGTCCGCAATAATCTGCACCTCAAGATGACGTGGTGAGGTGATATACCGTTCGAGGTAGACCTCGTTCCTTCCGAAGGCGGCATGGGCCTCGCTGCTCACGCTGGCAAAGTGTGTTCTGAGATGATCCTCGGCATAGGCAACCTTCATCCCCCTGCCTCCACCGCCGTAGAGGGACTTCATAATAACGGGAAGACCGAGATCACGGGCCAGAACAATCGTCTGCTCAATGTCGGAGACCATTCCATAGGAACCCGGAATGGTGGGAATACCCAGCGACTTCGCAACATCCTTTGTTCGGGACTTGTTCCCGATGGTTCTCAGTGTGGCGCTGGATGGACCGATAAACTCGATTCCCCTCTCCTCGCACACAGATGCAAAATTTGGATTCTCCGAGAGAAAACCATAGCCTGGATGAATGGCATTGGCCTTCCACGCAATCGCTGCAGAAATGATGGCATCGATGTTCAGGTAGCTCTTGGTCGATTGCTCTGGACCGATCTGAACCGCTTCATCCGCCCAGTTGAGATACTCCATATCTTTATCGGCCTCGGAATACACCGCAATGGTTTCGAGACCCATCTCTCGTGCCGTCCTGAGCACCCTGACGACAACCTCGCCTCGGTTGGCAATGAGGATTCTCTTCATGGTTTGGTTGTATGACTCCCGTCGAGACAAGTCAAGCAGCGGATTCTCTCTGCCTTCAAGAAAAGGACTGTTTCATTCTCGATTGGATTCGCGGCGATACCGAGACCCGATGGACAGGAGGAGACGAACAGTCTTGTACATGGCAGCTCTATCCAGTAGAATGCCGATCAGATACACAACACAATCACCCGGGGAGTTCTCGGTCATGAGACAGCCACTACGCGTATGCGCATCTCTCCTGCTCTTCCTTCTGGCTGCGGTGGGAATCTCTTTGCCCGCCATGGCTTCATCCCAGGATTTCACCATCAGAAGCTTTGTCGAAGACCTCCTCGTTGAAAAAGGGCTGGAACGATCACGGGCCACAGCCATGCTCGCTGACCCGCGGGTTGCCATCAACACAGAAATTGTTATCAAAAACCTTTTCTATTCCAGCCCGAAACCTTCCGAGAAACAACCGCTCTACATGGAAATTGATCCCGCATACATCGAAAAAGGCAGAGAGTTCATCACAAGCCACTCCGGCACCTTTACCTCCATCGGATACCAATGGGATGTCTCCCCGGAGATCATCACAGCGATCCTCATCGTTGAATCACGACTGGGCACGTATCCCATGCGCTACAATGTTTTTCTCGCGTACACGAATCTCGCTGTCCTCCTCGATCCTGACTACTTCGCACGCGTCCAGGATCGCCATATCGAGACCTATCCCCTGCTCTCTGATGAGCGGACGATCCAACGTGCGCAGACCAGGGGCAGATGGGCAGTGAACCAGCTCTATGGTCTCATCGTTCTGTCTGATGAACTCGAGATAGACCCGCTGGAGATCCACGGGTCTTTTGCCGGAGCCATGGGACCGGGGCAATTCATACCCACCTCTTTTCTCACCTATGGCGTGGACGGCGATGGCGATGGCAGGAGAGACCCCTTCAACATCAAGGATGCCATGGCGAGCATTGCAAACTACCTCACAAAGGCCGGATGGGGTGAAGGAGCGAGCGTGGAGAAAAAGCGAAAGGCTGTCTGGCATTACAACCGCAGCGAGATCTATGTAAACACCATCATGATGCTCTACCGGAAACTTTCCGAGGACAAGATCTACTCGCCACACTGACCCATTCCACTTGAAGAAAGGATTTGTGCGTGCTATCTGCTCTCTCAGGTGAATGGCCGTGGACATTGATGCGCTACTGAAAGAGAAGAAAGACCTCTTCAACGATTACCTTACCACCTATCTGTCATCCATCGGGGTGGATTCCGGAGTTTATCGCGCCTTCGCCTACAGCCTTTGTGCAGGAGGAAAACGGATCAGGCCGATCCTCACCATGCTCGCATGCGAAGCCATGGGAGGGAAAGACCGTGATGCCCTGCCCGCAGGACTTGCCATAGAAATGATCCACACCTTCAGCCTCATCCATGATGATCTCCCCGCCCTCGACAACGACACTCTCAGGAGGGGGAGACCCACCTGCCACGCACAATTCGGAGAAGCAACAGCGATCCTGGCAGGTGATGCCCTCATCTTTCAGGCGCTCTCCCTTCTCTGCTCCAGCTTCTACTCTGATGAGGTAAAGGTCGACCTGTGCTGCACCATTTCGGATGTCTGCGGATTCCGTGGTCTTGTGCAGGGAGAATACGAGGATGTAATGGCAGAAGGTGCACAGCTCGACCTTGTGCAGATCGAGGACATCTACCGAAAAAAAACCTCCCGCCTCTTCGAGCTCTGCATGTACGCGGGAGGACGCATCGTGAGTGATGATGCTGCACGGATCTCGTCCCTGAGAACCTATGGCACCTACCTTGGTCTTGCCTACCAGGCGATCGACGATATCCTTGATGTCACCACAAGTGATACGACCCTTGGCAAGACCTCGGGAAAAGATCTCCTGCAGGACAAGGCGACCGTGGTAAAGGCCATCGGCATCGATAGGGCACGGGCATGGGCGGTTGCATCAACCGAGAAGGCCCTGAAATCAATCGAGGGGTCCGACTTGAAAAAACAGACGGAACTCAGAGATCTGGCACAGTGGATGCTGAAAAGGGTCATGTGATCATGCAGATTCTTCACCGTATTCATTCACCGAACGATCTGAAATCCTTGAGCCTCGAGGAGCTCACGCCCCTCGCTGAGGAGATACGGAGATTCATCATTGCGAATGTGAGTCAGACCGGCGGGCACCTGGCTTCGAGCCTCGGAACCGTAGAGCTCACCCTTGCACTGCACCATGTTTTCAAGGCACCCTGCGACAAGATCCTCTGGGATGTCGGGCACCAGGCATATACCCACAAGATCATCACGGGAAGGCGGGAGAAGTTTTCAACCCTGAGACAGATGGGCGGCATCAGCTCCTTCATCAATCCGGCAGAAAGCCCCTATGATGTCTTTGTGTCAGGACACGTGGGAAACGCCATCCCGGCTGCGAGTGGAATCTGCGAGACCCTGGCAAAGGTCGACAGCCCCAACCGAGTGATCGCGGTCATCGGGGACGGTTCCTTGTCCAACGGACTCACCTTTGAGGGATTGAACTACGTGGGCACGAAAAAGCAGAACCTCATCGTTGTGCTCAACGACAATAAGATGTTCATCTCCAAACGGGTGGGGGCTCTCGCGGACTATCTGAGCAGAACCATGACCTCCAAGCGTGTGAGAGACGTGCGCGAGGGTATCAAGTCAACGCTGAAAGGAATTCCTGTCTTCGGTGAGGCAATCTACAAGATCGCAAAACATATCGAGGGAAATCTCAAGGGAGCGGTGACCGAGGGCCTCCTGTTCGAAGAAATGGGATTCCGGTATGTCGGGCCCATCGACGGGCACAACATGGCTCACCTCGTCGAAGCCTTCCAGAATATCTCGAGCATGCATGAACCTATCCTCCTCCATGTCATAACTCAGAAGGGCCGGGGTTTCTGGCCGGCGGTCAAGGATCCGGAAAACTATCACGGGGTAAGCAAATTCGATCCCGACAATGGAGAGGCTGCCAAGGGTCATGAGGAGAGCACCTACTCGGATATCTTCGGCAAGACACTCATTGATCTCGCGAGGAAAGATCCCCGGATCGTGGGGATCTCCGCAGCAATGACCACAGGAACAGGCCTGAAACCATTTTCCCTGCGTTTTCCCGATCGCTTTATCGACGTGGGCATCGCAGAAGGC
This sequence comes from Deltaproteobacteria bacterium, assembly GCA_011046135.1. Taxonomy (GTDB): domain Bacteria; phylum Desulfobacterota; class Desulfomonilia; order UBA1062; family UBA1062; genus DSBG01. The sequence goes on along the minus strand of DSBG01000167.1, from coordinate 41,827 downwards.
CATGCAGTCACCATGGCTGCCGGCATGGCTCTCTATGGTCTCAAGCCTGTTGTCGCAATCTATTCGACCTTTCTCCAGAGAAGCTACGACGGGATCATCCACGATGTGGCACTCCAGAACGCACCCGTGATCTTCGCCATCGACCGGGCCGGGCTGGTGGGATCTGATGGTCCCACGCATCATGGGATCTTCGATATCGCATACATGAGGAGTATTCCGAACATGACTATCATGGTCCCCAGAGACCAGCTCATGCTCTCACGGATGCTCGAGTATGCCCTGAAGGTCCAGGGTCCTGTTGCCATCCGTTACCCCCGGGAGAACGTGATCACCTCACCCCTGAAAGCGGGAAAAATGAAACCGGGAAAGGCTGAGGTTCTCAAAAACGGATCGAGGGCCGTGATATTCTGTGCTGGCCCGCTGTGTTACACCGCCCTCGATGCGATAGAAGATATCGGAGATATTGCCCTGGTGGACCTCGTGTACGCGAAACCCATCGACAGGAAGCTCGTCAGGGATATGGTGCAGAGATGCTCCGGCAGATTTCTCGTGATCGAAGATGGGTGTGTTCAGGGAGGTATCGGCTCAGCCATCGTGGAGACCCTCTCCGATATGACGAGTCCCCTGAAATTTAAACTCCTGGGGATACCCGATGAGTTCATAGAGCATGGCTCGCTTCGTGATCTCAGGAAAAAATTGAATCTCGACGTACCTGGAATTTCCAGGGCAATCCGAGAACTTGCATGAAAGTGCGTCTGGACACACTGCTTGTTGAAAAAGGCTATGCCGAGACACGATCCAAGGCCCTTGCCCTTGTCATGGCAGGCTCTGTACTGATCAACGGCAAGCCGGTCACCAAGGCCGGCACATCCATTGATGTAACATCAGAGATAACGCTGAAACAGCCCATGCCCTATGTAAGCAGAGCAGGATTGAAACTGGAAGCCGCGCTGGATACATTCCAGGTGAATGTTCTTGACAGAGTTGGCATCGATATCGGGGCCTCCACGGGAGGGTTTACCGACGTGATGATCAAACGGGGCATCGCGAAGGTCTATGCCGTTGATGTCGGTCACGGTCAGCTCCACTGGTCTCTGCGGAACCACGAGAGGGTGATCACCCTTGAAAAGGTAAATGCGCGGATGCTCGATTCTTCCCTCATACCCGAGAAGTGCGATATCGCGACCTTTGACGTGTCGTTCATTTCGCTGAAGCTCGTGATCAGCCCGGTCATGAAGGTTTTGAAGCCATCTGCGGACATCATCGCCCTGATCAAACCGCAGTTCGAGGCAGGCAGGCACGAGGTTAAAAAAGGCGGCATCATCAGAGACAGCAGGGTTGTTGAAGCGGTGCTCACCGATATTCAGGATTTCTTTTCCTCGTCAAGGCTCGCAGTATCGGGTGTCATCCCTTCCCCGATACGAGGCTCCAAGGGAAACCAGGAATATCTTATCCATGCAACCACACAAGGAGCTGCATGAAGATCACCATCGCTCGACATGCTGGATTCTGTTTCGGGGTCAGACGTGCCATCGACATCACCTTCAAGGTGAGACAGAAAAATCCCGGGAGAAAAATCTATACCCTGGGTCAGATCATCCATAATCCCCAGGTCATCAGCGCGCTCAGCAAGCGGGGCATCGGTATCATCCATGACATCAATGACCCGACTCTTCAAAGAGGTGATCTCGCCATTGTCCGTGCCCATGGGATCTCCCCGGAAAAGAAAGAGACTCTGACCTCGCGCGGGATCGAAGTCATCGACGCGGCCTGCCCCATGGTGCTCAAACTTCACAGCGTCATCAAGAAGGCAGCCAAAAACGCTGATCTTATCGCCATCGTGGGAGACAGGGACCATCCTGAAATGGATGCCCACTTGGGTGTAGCCGGAGAAAAGTCCGTGGTGATCCAGTCGGTGGAGGATGCCAAAAACCTCCCCCATGTCGGGAGGCTTGCCGTCGTCTCCCAGACCACCTTCGACGTGTCCGTGTACAAAGAGATCATCTCCATCCTCAGGGAGAAGGCTGATGTCCTCGACGTCTCAGACACGATCTGCCGTTCGACAGTCGACCGGCAGAATGAAGTCAAAGAGCTTGCCAAGGACCACGATGCCTTCATCGTCATCGGGGGCCAGAATTCCGCCAATACCAAACGTCTTGCCGAAATCGCCGCCAAGGAGAATGCACATGTGATCAGGGTTGAAACCCCCGATCAGTTGGCTGACGTCTCGCTGAGTCCCGATGCAAAGGTAGCGGTTATCGCAGGGGCTTCCACGCCCCACTGGGTCATCGAGGAGTGTATCGATGCCCTCAAGCAGATCCACACGCAGTCGAAAGTGGAAAATATCACGCTGAACATTCTTTCCGGTTCTCCCCTGCTGCCGGCCCTGGGAAGCCTCGGGATTGCCATGGCCGCAATGGTCTTTTCCCAACAGCCCTATCGCTGGGATATCCTCCTGGCAATCTTCTTCCTCGCCCTGTCCTCCACAGGCCCGGGGCACTCCTCGTATCAGTGGATCATCTGGGCAATTTCCACCGGGCTGGCTGCGTCAATCGGTCTGCTCACCACGGGATTAACGGGCGGGCTGCTCATCGTGGGTGTGGCGCTTGTACGTCCTTTGATGGATGTGGGCACCATGAAGGACTATGTCCGAAGCCTCTCCGGGGCGGTCATTTTCATCCTCATCTCTATTGTAACACCCCTGAGCCTGAGCGGAGCAAAGCTCTACCCCAATATCGTGTTGCTTATGGCATACGTCTTCACCCACTACCTGGGTGCTGAAATCCTGCTCGGACTCAAAAACATGGAGAAGGATGCCATCATCGGCCGTCTCAGCCTGGTAAGACACATCACGGAAGAACGGGCTATCATGCTGCTCGAATACTCCATCATGGGGCTTGCCCTCGTGCTGTTCCTGAGCTACCCCCTCAAAATTTCCCCTGCCCTCGCCTACGGGCTTCTGCCTTCTCTGTTCTTCCTGGCAAAAGGCATTGATTTCTACCGCGAACAGGTGATCTTTGACCACCGCCTGTATACTGCCTATGTACTCGGCTTGTGGACTATTCTGCCCTTCATGGGTCTGCTCTGGCGGGTGACCATGATGTAGCACCTGTCGATTACGTTCACGGGTGCATTTGATTTTTTCCCCTGGTGATACTATTGTAGAGAAAAATGATCAAGAGGAGGGAATGCATGGAACAGAAGAGGTTAGGCGACTATATCGATATCGCAATCCAGCGCGAAATTGAGGCGTATGAGTTCTACACGGATCTTCACGAAAAAGTTGAAGACAAGGGAGCGAAAGACGCCTTGAATCTTCTGGCTGGAGAAGAAAAGAAGCACCGGGAATTCCTCGAGACGTACCGAAACGGCAAGTATGGCGCCGAGGGGCTGCGCATGAATCACCCCCTGGATTACAAGATTGCCGAGCATATGGAAAAACCCGATATCCAGAAAAACCTCGAATCAAAGGATGTCTACCTCGTTGCAGCACATCGTGAGCTGAATTCCTATAATTTCTACAAAGGGCTCGCAGACCTCCACCCTGAGGGTGAACTGAAGGACGTCTTCACCAAGATTGCGAGCGAAGAACTCAAACACAAGGAAAAGGTGGAATACCTGTACACCAACACGGCATTTCCACAAACCGACGGCGGGTGATTCTGCCCGTTGACAGAATCACCGGATGATGAAACTCCGGAGCGTGTCGTCCGTAGGGGAACCGCATGTACAGAGCATTCCGGCACGCCCGTAACGGCGTGACAACGGAAGATGGAACCGTTTCACCGCCGGAAACACGTGAAGAGGCGCGTGCATACATGACAGCAGAACATCATGAATAATCCATCCCTGCTTCTCCTCGTGTTTCTTGCCCTCTATGCCCTGCATGTCTTCACCAGGGTTTTCCTCCAGATCCTCAACCGCTCCTCGTTGAAACTACACGGCCACGAAATCCCCGGTGTGTTCTCCGGTGTAGTCGATGTGGAAACCCTGAAAAAAATGCGTGATTATACCCTCGCTGATACCTCCGTGGGATCTGCGGAAGAACTGATAACCGATATCGCCATCATCATCGTGATGCTTGGCGGGGTCCTCCCGTGGCTCCTTGGCCTCGATCTGTTCCAGAACACCCACTTCATCCTTTCCGGGCTGATGTTTTTTCTCCTGATTGGCTTTCTGCTGACACTCCTTGGCATCCCCTTTGATCTGTACCGGACCTTCGTCATTGAACGGCGCTTTTCTTTCAGTACGATCACGGCCAGTCTCTGGCTAAGAGACCTGGCACTCTCCCTGGCTGTATCCGCCGTCCTGGCGGGGATTCTCCTGGGAGGGCTGCTCGGCCTGATACACGTCGCACCAGCGCTTTGGTGGCTGCTCGCCTGGCTCTTCTTCATTCTGTTCCAACTGTTGATCACCTGGATTTACCCGGTTCTGATAGCACCCCTGTTCAACAGGTTCGAACCCATCGAGGACAGGCAGCTCACTGAAAAAATCACGGACACCTTCCACAGGGCCGGCCTGCAGGTGAAGGGTATTTACATGATGGATGCCGGAAAGAGAAGCAGGCATACCAATGCCTATTTCACCGGTATCGGGAGAACGAAACGCATCGTGCTCTACGACACCCTGCTCGAAAACCACACCCCCGATGAGATCAGCGTGGTGCTCGCCCACGAACTTGGTCACTGGAAAAAAGGACACGTGCGCCTTCAGATTGCCCTGTCATTCCTCCTGTCCCTGGTGGTTCTCTACACGGCATACCTCCTGATCCCGAACCCCTTTATCTACGAGGCATTCGGCCTGAGCTCCGTGACTCCCTATGCAGGGCTGCTCATACTCGCCGTTCTCTTCAAACCGGTGAGTTTCTTCCTGACCCCCCTGGGAAGCATGCTCTCGCGATACTTTGAACGACAGGCTGATGCCTATGCACTGTCCCTGTCGGGTTCCCCTGCGTTCCTCATCCAGGCACTGAAAAAACTTGCCAAGGACAACCTCTCCAACCTCCATCCGCACCCACTCTATGCATGGTTCTACTATTCCCACCCGCCTCTTCTGGACAGGATTGAACGCCTCCAGAGCACTGACTGACAAGACCGTTACCATCGTTTCGTAAAGAAAATCACACCAGGTTCCGAATGAGTTCCTTGACTCTGAACAGGGCCTTGTTAATTTGTAACAAGAGGACTCAACAAGTTCACTCATATTCTTAGGCGCAACCGGGGGTACGGGAGACAGTACCGAATCGTTTCTGGATAACGGGGGTAACTGTGAAAGAAAAAAATTACTTTAAAGCATTCTATGATGTCGTACAGGTCATCAATGCGTCACTTGATCTGAGCACTGTTCTCGATGAAATCGTCAAAGCAGTGGCAGGGGCAATGTCTGTCAAGGCGGCCTCGATCCGTCTTCTGGACACCAGGAGAAAGGCCCTTCTCATGGGTGCGTCCTACGGTCTTTCCAAGGGCTACATCCGTAAAGGTCCCGTCCTGATCAAGGAAAGCGGTCTTGATCAGAAGGTGTTGAAGGGAAAGATTATCTGGATCAGAGACGCGCAGACTGACCCTGATTTCCAGTACAGTGCAGGGGCAAAGGCCGAGGGGTTCAGATCCGTGATCGTCGCTCCCCTGACAACAGGGAAAAAGGTCATCGGAGTGTTGCGGGTCTATTCCGACAAGGTTCGGAAATTCAACAAGCAGGAAATGCTCTTCCTGGAGGCAGTGGCAAAACTCAGCGCCATAGCGCTGGACAATGCCAGACTCCACCAGGCATTGAAGACCAACTATGACCTGCTCGTAGCCCATAAGTACCGGCTCGATGATAATTAAAGGAGGCGAGTATGGTCCGTGTCGGCATTAACGGCTTCGGAAGAATTGGACGACAGGTGTTGAAGGCCATCCTCGAGCGGCACAGTGATACCCTCGAGGTCGGCGCAATCAACGATCTCTTTGATGTCGGAACCAATGCGCATCTCTTCATGTATGATTCAACGTACGGAAAATTCGAGGGAAAAGTCCTGGTGAAGAAGGACAGTTTCATCATAGACAACCATAAGATCAAGAGTTATTCCCTGCGGGATCCCTCATCCATCCCCTGGGATGACGAGGGTGTGGATATCGTTATCGAGTCAACCGGGCTCTTCCGTTCCCGGGTCGACGCATCGCAGCACCTCTACGGTGGCGCGAAGAAGGTTATTATCACTGCCCCGGCAAAGGATGAAGACATCACCGTGGTGATGGGAGTCAATCACAAGAACTACAACGCGAGGAAACACACCATCATCTCCAATGCCTCCTGTACAACCAACTGCCTCGCACCCCCTGCCCTGGTGGTCCACAAGGCGTTCGGCATAGAAAAAGGCATGATGACCACGGTCCATGCGTATACAAACGACCAGAGGATCCTCGATATGCCCCACAAAGACCTCAGGAGGGCTCGAGCTGCAGCTATGAACATTATTCCCACATCAACGGGTGCCGCCCGGGCGCTCTCCCTGGTCATTCCGGATCTGAAGGGAAAGATCGACGGGTATGCACTGCGTGTTCCCACGCCCACCGTATCCGTGGTTGATCTGACCGTTGAGTTGAAAAAGGCAACCACGACCGAAGCGTTGCGGGACAAGCTCATACGCGCTGCTAAGACATCCCTGAAAGGAATCATGTCGTGTGAAGAGCAACCGCTCGTGTCCACCGACTTTAAGGGGGACGACCACTCCTCCATCATTGACCTTGAGTACACTCAGATACTCAGGGACACTATGGCCAAGGTGGTGGCCTGGTATGACAACGAGTGGGGCTACTCATGCCGCATTGCAGATCTTACACACTTCATCGCACAGAAGGGGTTTCCCGGGTAGTTGGTATAACCAACCGCTTGTGAACACGGGGGCGTTCGCAGAGTCGAGGATGGGCGTCGAACACCGGAGGAACCTCTAGTCTCAGCGACAACTATCCGGACACGCCTAGCTAACCTCTCGGAATGCTGTGCAATTCATCTTCTCGGCGACCAGGGATATCGGGCTGAAAAACCTCGAGGCTTCCGGTGCTTCCGGGAGAGCGCTCAACCATCCAAAGAGCCCTAATTTATCTTGACTCTCCTGCGGGGCTTTCCCTATAGTGCAACCGCACTTTGCGACAGGGGAGATTTGTATGCCGAAACGCGATGACATCCACAAAATACTCATCATCGGCTCAGGTCCTATCGTAATCGGACAGGCCTGCGAATTCGACTATTCTGGAACCCAGGCATGCAAAGCCCTCAGAGAACTCGCTTACGAGGTGGTCCTGGTCAATTCGAACCCCGCCACCATCATGACCGATCCAGAAACGGCTAACATCACCTACATTGAACCCCTCAATGTGGACACCCTGACGTCAATCATCGAACGGGAACGTCCGGATGCAATTCTTCCAAACCTGGGGGGTCAATCCAGCCTGAACCTCACATCGGAACTCTTCCGCACGGGTGTTCTCGAGAAGTATGGGGTGAAGATCCTCGCTGTGAACACAGATGCCATAGAACGAGGTGAAGACAGGATCGCATTCAAGGACACGATGAACCGCCTGGGTATCGAAATCCCGAAAAGTGAACCTGCATACAGTGTTGAGGAAGCTGAAAAAATCGCCTCTGAGCTCGGGTTTCCCGTCGTCATCCGACCTGCGTACACCCTGGGGGGGACCGGTGGAGGCCTCGTATATAATGTCGAGGAACTCCGAACCGTTGCCAGCAGGGGATTGGCAGCAAGCATCATCGGCCAGGTCCTCGTGGAGGAATCCGTGCTCGGCTGGGAGGAGCTGGAGCTCGAGGTGGTACGTGATGAGAAAAACAACATGATCACGGTGTGTTTCATTGAAAACGTCGATCCCATGGGCGTGCATACCGGAGACTCGTTCTGCACCGCACCCATGCTCACGATCTCACCTGAACTCCAGAAAACCCTCCAGAAGTACGCCTATGCCATCATGGAGGGCATCGAGGTGGTAAGCGGCACCAATGTCCAGTTTGCCCATGATCCGGTAAGCGGCCGGGTGGTGGTCATCGAGATCAATCCCCGGACATCACGCTCTTCCGCCCTTGCATCAAAGGCCACAGGGTTTCCCATAGCCCTGATCTCATCGAAGCTCGCCGCAGGGCTCACCCTGGATGAAATTCCCTACTGGAAGGAGGGAACCTTGGATGCCTATAGTCCTTCCGGGGACTACGTGGTGGTGAAATTTGCCCGGTGGGCCTTTGAGAAGTTCAAGGGGGTCCAGGACAAGCTCGGGACACAGATGAAGGCTGTGGGAGAGGTCATGAGCATCGGTAAGACCTACAAAGAAGCCCTGCAGAAGGCCATCAGATCTCTGGAGATTGACCGCTCAGGCCTGGGTTTCGCTAAAGATTTTCACACCAAGGACCTCAGAACACTGCTCGATCTCATGGGAGAACCTTCCAGCGAGCGTCAGTTCATCATCTATGAAGCCCTCAGGAAAGGGGCTTCTGTCGAGGACATCACCCAGAGAACGCACATCAAGGCCTGGTTCATCGAGCAGATGGGTGAACTTGTTGAGCTTGAGAAACAAATCCTGGCCTGCAAGGGGAAGGACCTGCCCGATGAACTCCTGGCACGTGCCAAACAAGACGGTTTTGCAGACAAGTACCTGGGAAAGCTCCTGGGAATTCCGGAAGAGGACATCCGTACCAGGAGAATGTCTCTGGGGATTACCCACAGCTGGGACAAGGTGCCGGTCAGCGGGGTGGAAAACGCACAGTACTTCTACTCATCCTACAACACCATTGATACTGTTGGGGTGAGCTCGAATCCCAAGATCATGGTGCTCGGGGGCGGTCCCAACAGGATCGGCCAGGGTATTGAATTCGACTACTGCTGTGTACACGCGGCGTTCGCCATCAGGGACATGGGATTTGAATCCATCATGGTCAATTGCAACCCCGAGACCGTGTCAACGGACTACGACACCTCCAACAAGCTCTACTTCGAGCCGCTGACCGTAGAAGAAGTGCTCAGTATCTATACCAAAGAAAAACCGGAGGGTGTCATTGTACAGTTCGGCGGACAGACCCCCTTGAATATCGCCGGTGACCTGGCCAAGGCCGGGGTCAAGATCCTGGGCACATCTCCGTATACCATCGATCTCGCCGAGGACAGAGATCACTTCGGCCAGATGATGAAAAATCTCGGTATCCCCATGCCCGAATCGGGAATGGCCAGCACTCTCGATGATGCCATCATCGTGGCAGACAGAATCGGATATCCCCTGATGGTGAGACCCTCCTACGTGCTCGGCGGGAGGGGAATGGAGGTGGTGCATGACGAAGAGATGCTCAAGCAGTATGTGTTGGCAGCAGTGGGAGTGACTCCCGAGCGACCCATCCTCATCGACAAATTCCTGGAGAACGCCATAGAAGCTGAAGCAGATGCCATCTGCGACGGGACCGATGCCTTTGTCCCTGCTGTCATGGAGCACATTGAACAGGCAGGTGTCCATTCTGGCGATTCCGCATGCGTGATTCCCCCCATCAGCATCTCACCCAAGCACCTGGAGACCATCTATGAGTATACCAGGAGAATCGCCATTGAACTCGGGGTGGTCGGCCTCATGAACATGCAGTATGCCATTGCCAAGGACACGGTGTATGTCCTAGAGGCAAATCCTCGTGCCTCACGCACCGTTCCGCTCGTCTCCAAGGTGTGCAACATCCCCATGGCCCGCGTCGCAACTCAGATCATGCTGGGTAAGAAAATCGCCGACCTCGACCTGAAGCCGAAGAACATTCCGCACTATGGGGTAAAAGAGGCCGTGTTTCCCTTCAATATGTTCCCAGAAGTCGACCCCCTCCTGGGACCGGAAATGCGTTCCACCGGAGAAGTACTGGGGATGTCTGATTCCTTCGGCATGGCGTTCTACAAGGCATCCGAGGCTGCCTCGCAGTATCTGCCGAAGGAGGGAACAGTTCTCATCACGGTTTCCCGCAAAGAAAGGCCTGCAGTACTCGAACCTGCACGGCTCTTCAAAGATCTCGGCTTCACCATCAAGGCTACGCAGAGAACCCACGAGTTCCTCGCGGAGTGCGACATCGAAAGTGAGGTGGTGCTCAAGCTCCACGAGGGAAGACCGAACATCGTGGACGGCGTCAAGAACCGTGAATATGACCTCATCATCAATACGCCGAGCGGGAAACTGAGCATGCATGACGACTCGTATATCCGCAAGGCAGCCATCAGGTACAAGGTCCCCTACATCACCACACTCTCGGCGGCCATTGCAGCGGCACGGGGCATCGAGGCCATCAGGAAAGGAAAGAGAACCCTCAAATCCCTGCAGGAGTATCATACCGAGATAAAATAACAGGCAACGCATTTCGTGTTGCGTTGCGGAGCAGCCCCTGGTATGTTTTTTCCGTCTCCTGTGCAGATTTCGTAAGGGAAAAGGGGGCTAAAGAGGGTTTTTTTATCATGCACTGAACTTGGTTATGGATTCAAGATTCACCAGGGCAGCCGCGTCATTATGAAAAGATCTGCACAGGAGACACGCTGACCTTTCCTTTATGAGGTCTGTTCAGAGGATTACCTTTTCCAATCCCTTGAGCCCGAGTAATGCGCGGGCATCGTCGGGAGAAGTCGGCTCTATACCCAGCTCACGGGCAATTCGTATGATCTTTACCACCTGTTCTGCACTGCTCCTGGCTAGCTGGCCTTTTCTGAGATACAGGTTATCTTCCAGCCCCACCCGCACATTTCCACCCAAAAGGAGTGCCTGGGTGCACATGGGAAACTGATCCCGCCCCGCCGCGCACACGGAGAACTCAAAATCGCCGATCAACCGCTGAGCATAGTTGACGAGAAAGAGCAGGTTCTCGGAACCCGGGGTAATACCGCCAAGCACACCCATGACAAACTGGATGTATACCGGCTTCTCGACAGGATACCCCCTGCTGATCATGAAGGCAATGTTGTTGATCATGGCTGCATCGTAACACTCGAATTCAGGCTTGGTCTCACTGTCACTGAAGATGCGGATGAACTCCCTCATCGATTTGAAGGTATTGGGAAAGATGAAATCTTCGCTCTTGGCGAGATACTCAGATTCCCAGTCGAATTTGAAGTCCCTGATCTTGTCGAGTGCGGGAAAGAGTGCAAAATTTGTGGACCCGGCATTGAACGAGGCCATCTCGGGTCTGAACCGGGTGACAGGTTCGACCCGCTGCTCGGTTGTCATGCCTAACCCTCCACCGGTGGTGATGCACACGACGACATTGCACCGGGACACGATGCTCTCCAGCATCTCTTCGTAGAGTTCGATCCGGGAGAGCGGCATCCCGGTCTTTGGATCGCGTGCATGGACATGAACGACTGAGGCCCCCGCCTCAGAGCAGCGAACCGCCTCATCGGCAATCTGCTTCGGCGTGATGGGAAGGTAGTCAGACATGGTGGGTGTATGGATACTTCCCGTTACAGCCGCGGTAACTATTACTTGTTCTTTCATAAGGTTCCCTCACAATGGTAGTGCCTGGCTCTCATCATGATGGTGGAGGGCACTGAGATGCCAGGCCCTCCACCACGGTACCCGCACCTGCTACACAGGGACCCACGTGACACAGATGGCAAAGATAAAGAACGACACGATGAGCGAAATGAAGGTGTACCCCATGATGTCACGTGCCTGCATCTTTGTTCCTGCAGCGATCACCGGGAAGAACGCCAGGGTCCAGAACGGCTGGATCATGTTGGTCCAGGCGTCACCATACCCAACAGCCATGCTCGATCGAGCGATGAATGCCGTGAGCTGGTCCGCCGGCAAGGAGGCACCGAGTGTTTGAGCTGCCTCGAGGATGGGCTGCCCCACAACGGCCCACTCCCCGCCTCCCGATGGCACAAAGATATTCACGATCCCGCCAATGAGAAAAGCGATAAAGGGGAAGCTTGCCACGGTGGCAAACCCGGCGAGCCATGCGGCGATGGCAGAACCGAGACCCGTATGGATCATGATACCCATGATACCGGCATAGAAGGGGAACTGGAGCACGATACCCGAAATGTTGCTGCAGGCCCGCTTCATGGCGATGAGGTACCTGAACGGGGTCTTGTGGGCGAGCATGCCGACCATGATGAACAGGAAGTTCATGATGTTGAGGTTGATATCGAACCCTTTGGTGGCAAAGTGGTGCACGAGGAACCACAGCCCGGCCGCAACGATGATGAGCTGGAGTATAAGGCTGTTATTCAACATGTCAGAGAGGTTCTTGCCCGGAAGATTGAGGGAGTTGGCTTCTTCTTCCACAGTCATGGGTTTGACTGCCTTGTGTCCCTCGTCAACCATGTCAGCGAATTCCGTGACACTCCCTTCTGCGGGTTTCATGAGCAGCATCAGGGCGGGAAGAACGATCAGGAGGCTGAGGCCGCACACGATGTTCATGGGGCTCAGGAGCGTCATGGTCGTCGGAATGGTCGTCCCCAGGACACCCGCTTTGATGAGGAAGTTATCCGGCGTGTTGAGCACGAGCGGTATCGACCCGGAAAGACCCCCGTGCCACGGAAGAAATGCAGTGTACACACACGCGGCAAGGAGCCGGTAGTCCACCCCCTTGACTCTGGTGGCCAGCTCTCTTCCCAACACAGCGGTCAGAACAATCCATCCCCAGCTGATCAGAGAAAAGATGCAGCCTGCGAACGTCACCACGACGTACACGGCCCCGGGTGTCTTCACCCTTTTCGAGAGCCAGTCGAGAAATTTCTCGGCCGGCGGTGAAATGGCGATGGCATATCCCGTCACGAGAATAAGGATCATCTGCATGGCGAATGCCAGCAGGATCCAGAACCCCTTGTACCACGACTGGACGATCTCGAACGGTTTCGCCCCCACGAAGATCAGGGCCATCAGGGCAGCGATCAGGGTCAGCAGGATAGCGAAGATGAAAGAGTCAGGAAGCCACCTTCTAAAGTTTTCAGCGAAAAATTTACCGACTTTTGCTAACATTAGATACCTCCCTTTCGCATGATCTTTCCTTACGGAAATGACTGAGAAAACAAACAATTCAATATGCACACCCCTTTCAGCTTCTACACACCACCTCCTTTCCTTATGACATGAGCTCCATTCCTGAGCGGTTTACCACGCAAATACCGCTACCCCGCAGGGCACGTCCCGTTTACGCAGTGCAGCGATCGGTCCATGTCAGGGATAGGGCAAGAACCATACGTTTTTGTGAGAGAGGGAGAGGTGCCCCATGCGTGGCAGGGTAGCCAGATGCGGTTCCTGAAACAAAGAAGCCTTGATATGGAAACATGTGCGAGATGGCAGTTCATTGCCTCCTCGTGACCCGGGTCAACTCCACAGGCCCGGTTGAACCAGATACCTTTCTACGGTCTGATCTCGTGGTTTCCGCCAACCGTCACGCCTGGTCAGGAAACCTCCTCTTCGATATCAATACAGAATCTCTCGCTGTTTTCTGCGTAACGATTACAACAAGTTGCTCTGTTGACAAAATATCGAATTTTCGCAGGTAAGTCAAGGATCCGATTGTACCGGAGGAAACAGCTTCGATACACATGGGAAGGGTCTGGCGCTGCTCCCATATTCTTGACAGCGAAGCCTTCGATCAACTAGGCTCTCCAGCATGGCCGGGGTTTTCCGGCATCACTGTGTGAAGAGAGTATCCAGGGAAGATGAGCACAAAACCAGATGGTATGATCACCAGAATCATCTCGGGCGGGCAGACCGGAGCCGACCAGGCAGCCCTCGATGCAGCGATCGAGGCCGGAATACCCCACGGTGGGTGGATTCCTCTCGGGAGAAAAACGGAAGACGGCCCGCTCTCCGAAACCTACCGGCTCAGGGAACTCCCCTCTGCCGAGTATCCGGCACGGACCGAACAGAATGTCATTGATTCCGACGGCACCCTGATCATCTCCCGCGGCGAACTCACCGGAGGGTCAGATTACACCCGCAGGATGGCGGTCAGGCACCGTAAACCCTGGATCCACATCGATGCAGACACAACCTCTGTAGATGGTGCCGCTGCACACATCAGGGCATGGGTCAGGGAGCACCGCATCAGGGTCCTCAATGTGGCTGGCCCACGGGCGAGTGCAGACCCGGACATCTATGCAAAGACGAAAACCATTCTCAGGTCATTCCTGCACCCTTGTCAGGAAAACTTCCGGACAGACCATTCCCGGAAAAACCCCGAGGGTGCATAGTGCGCACCTTGTCAACGCTCCCTGTTTCCAGTCAGATGCACTATCATCATGCAAGACGGGTTTAACAACACTCTTTTCCTCAAACTATTTTGGTCCTGGCTCTGCTAATGGCAGGGAGTGAAAATCCCTGTGATCGCCTGCCAAAGAGCGTGGGGCTACAGGCGGATTCGTTTGCCTACCCCTCCGGGAGTGACGTGAAGGGGATAGACCTTTCCGATTTCATCCTGGTACTGGGTGCAGTGCGTGGGACAGATAACCTCAATCCCGTCGAGAAGATCGAGATCCCTGAATCCGTGCATACCCCCGACAAGTGCGTGGATGGGGCCGCGAGGAGAAGCGGCTTCCAGTATGGAAGCCATCCCGGGATGGGCGCACCCTACGATGACGACCAATCCCTGCTTCTCCTCGAGAAGGAGCGACTGTTCAGAACCCCGGTGCTCAGGATACCCGGCCCGATCTCAAAGGACTCCCTCACGAGTGTCACCTGCTCCGCTCCATCAATAGTGTCGCACGGATACGGAGCGAATACCGATATCGCGGGATTTACCTGCAGAAAGGCTCCCAATCCTCCGGTATGATCGAAGTGATTGTGCGAAATGAATACAGAGCCGATCCGTCCGACCTCGACCCCGAGCCGCTCCATGTTGATAAGCAGGATCCTGCCATCTGCCCCGGTATCGAAGAGGATGGGGGCGAAGCGTTCAGATTCCACGAGGCATGCAAATCCCCAGTCGCTGATGAGATCGTCCCGCAAGGAGGTGTTGTCGTACAGAATGGTTATGTCCACTATATCTCCCATGGCTCAGCAGGCGCTGAAACTGTCTGTGAAGCCGGTATCACGAGTGGGGCGGGAACAGAACACCTGTCTCACTATGCAAGTGTTTCACGGCTGGCTCAAGAGGTATCATGACTGTGGGTGAGCAGCAAAAAAACTGGTAGCGGGGGGAGGATTTGAACCTCCGACCTTTGGGTTATGAGCCCAACGAGCTACCGGACTGCTCCACCCCGCGGCACAGTTGTCCTTCTATAATTAATTCAGTTCTTTTGTCAAGGCCACATATCGTGATCCCTGAAGGCGATAAACCTGAACGAATTTCTGAAGATAACGCAGGTCGTGCCCGCCCTTTTTCATAAACTGTGCTCAGTATCTCTCGGGTTGTTTCTTATGCGGAAACCTCTCGCAGAGAAAAAAACAAAAAAAAGCAGGTCAGCATGTGACCTGCAAATATGAGGAGGTTCTACGGGGAATGAATCTTGAAGAACCTGCATGCAGTATCGTCTGTATTCATAGTTTCCTTAAGGGTTTTGTGAATCATTTAATAATTTTTCACCGATTTTCTTTTATGCTATACAGTAGGTCATGCACAAGCATCCTCCTCCGCTGTCATACCGCCTGCGTCCCAAAAAAATAGACGATCTCCTGGGACAGAACGAGGCTCGAACCTTTCTCCACGACTGCGCCAAGGGAACCTTTCAGTCCGCAATGTTGTGGGGTCCACCAGGTACCGGCAAGACGAGCGTGGCAAGCATCATCGCGACCCTCTATCCCGAATCCTTTCACAGCATCAGCGCAGTGATGAGCGGAGTTCAGGAAATCAGGGAGGTCACCAGGAAAGCCACTGGAGAGGACAACACTCCCATCGTGTTCATCGATGAGATCCACAGGTTCAACCGGCCCCAACAGGATGCACTTCTCCCCTTTGTGGAAGATGGGAACATCATCCTGATCGGTGCCACCACGGAGAACCCTTCCTTTGCCATCACATCTCCCCTTCTCTCGCGTATGCGGGTGATCGTTATGAAGCCACTCGAGCAGGAGCTCATTGAGACGATTCTCTCCCATGCCGTGGAACGGGATCCAACACTGCGCAAATCGGGGAAAACCGTTTCTCTTGAGGCCATGGGTGCCATGGCAAAAGCTGCCCATGGTGATGCCAGGGCGGCCCTCAATGTGCTGGAACTCGCGATCACCAGTATCGAGGCGTCACACATCGGACTGGAGGAATTATCCGGGCTTATGGACAGACCTCTGTACCACGACAGGAAGGGAGAAAATCACTACGATCTCATCTCCGCTTTCCATAAAAGTGTCCGGGCCAGTGATGTCAATGCCAGCATCTACTGGCTTGGCAGGATGCTGGAGGCTGGAGAGGACAGGCTTTTCATCCTGCGCCGGATGATCCGCATCGCATCGGAAGATATCGGCATGGCTGATCCCAACGCCCTGCGCATGGCGACGAGCGCAAAGGATGCCTTCACCTTTGTGGGCAGCCCCGAGGGTGAACTCGCCCTCTATCAGGTGTCTGTGTACCTTGCCTGCGCACCAAAGAGCAATGCCCTCTACCTGGTGGAAAAAACCGTGCGTGACCTCATCAGGAACACGGGAACACCCGGGGTGCCCCTTGCGCTTCGGAATGCCCCTACCCGACTCATGAACGATCTGGGATACGCTCAGGGTTATATCTATGCCCACGATGACCCCTACGGTGCCCTTGATATGCAGTACATGCCGCAGGGTCTTGAAAAAACAAAGCTCTACAGCCCCAAGGACATCGGCCTTGAAAAAAGGATTAAGGAGTTCATGGATGCTCGAGAAAAGACTCAGGGATCTCGGCCAGGACCACATCGCAGACCTTCTCGAAAATAACGCTTTCCACCTTGACCCGGAACGTATCCGGCAGGATCTCGATGCGATCGACCTGGATCTGGTGCGCCAACTCATGGCAGGGAGTCATCTCTACACCCCTCCCCGGGGAGACATTCACCCTGCAGAGGTTCTTCCCGCGAGTTTCGCGACAACGAAGGAGGCCCTTCCATTCATTGAAAAAGGAACACACCTTCTCGAATCGGGAAGGATCGCAGCCCTCGTCGTGGCCGGCGGCCAGGGTTCCCGCCTCGGGATCGAGGCCCCCAAGGGTGTGGTGGAAGTCACCCCGGTCAAACACAAGAGCCTCTTCCAGCTGCATGCAGAAAAAATTCTCGCCCTGAACAGACGCTTCGGGGTGAGCATTCCCCTGTTCGTCATGACCTCCAGGGTCAACGATGCGGACACGAAGTCTTTTTTTGGGAAACATTCCTTCTTCGGTCTCGAAAGCGAGTCCGTGCATTTCTTTACCCAGGGACTTCTCCCCTCGCTCACGCCGGAAGGCGCTTTCATAATCTCCCCTGAGGGAGGCCTCTTCCTGAATCCGGACGGGCACGGCGGCACACTCATGGCACTGAAGAGAAATCGATGCCTTGAAACAATGGAACATCTCGGGATCGAGGAGATCTTCTTCTTCCAGGTCGACAACCCCCTGGTTCAGGTCTGCGATCCCCTCTTCATCGGCCTCCATGCTTCACAGGGGGCCCAAATGTCCTCAAAGGTGGTCCGGAAGATCAGCTTCGAAGAAAAAGTCGGGGTTATCACCCTCATAGATGGAAAAACCTCGCTGGTAGAGTACAGTGATATGGCAGATGACCTGCGCTATGCCACCGATGATCGCGGGGAGATGCTCTATTGGGCAGGCTCCATTGCCATCCACATGATCAACCGCAGCTTCGTGGAGAAGATCACCACGGAAGACCTCAGCCTTCCCTACCACCGGGCACGCAAGAAGATCCAGACCCTCGATGTAGCCGGCAGAACCAACGAGATCGAGGGGATCAAATTCGAGACCTTCATCTTCGATGCCCTGCCTCTGGCAGAGAAATCCGTAACCCTCGAGGTGTTCCGCGAGCATGAATTCGCCCCGGTGAAGAACAGATCGGGCCAGGACTCCCTGGAAAGCGCCATGGAAATGCAGAGCTCGCTCCACCGATCGTGGATTGAAGATGCGGGTGTCACGCTCGATCCCGGAATCCCGGTGGAGATCAGTCCTTTGTTTGCCCTGACACGAGAAGAGTGCTTGGGAAGAGAGCACGATATCCCCCTGTCTGTTGAAAAGGAGCTGTACCTGGAGTGAATACCTCACTATCTCAGGAAAAGACGAAACGCCACACCATCACCATCAGGGAAACCAGGTGGGAGATTGTCATCTGGGTCGGCACCTTCATTGTGCTCGGATTCGTTGTGCTCTTTGCCCTGTACTCCTACCGCAGTGTTGAGCGTGAAATGGCACAGCAGTTCAATCGCGAACAGGGTCTGCTGGCACAGCAGACAGCCATGGGCATCGAACAGTACATGTTTGATATCATCAACATCCTCAACCTCACTGCAAATATCGATGACGTCTCACAGGGAGACTCCAATGCCATAGCCATTGCCCTGGAGAACGCCCACAGGTCACTCAAGAGCAAAGTATCGTTCGTATTCTGGGAAGACTCCATGGGCATCATGCGGCTGCACATCCCGGAAAAGGTCCTGCCCGGTCTGGAAGGAAAGGATTTCAGTTTCCGCACCTATTTCCGCGTTGCCAAGGAACTTGGCGTCCCCTTCGTCTCTGACATCATCCTGGTGGGGGGCGAAGAGTACATAGACATCCCAGACCGGTTCGAGACCTTTGTCATCTCTTTTCCCCTGAAAGGCCCGGACGGAACTTTCCATGGAGTCATCGGATGCGCGATTGATCTTGCGAACATCACGGCCCGCTACGTGGCCCCTATCAGACCCTCGGAAACAGGCTATGCCTGGCTCCTGGATGAAACCGGCATGATTCTTTATCACCCCAATCCCAAGTGGGTGGGACTCAATCTTCATGACATCATCCTGGATATGAAAAAACAGGGGATCAAGACCGCTGGGGTGGAGACCATCAGAAATTCCATGGAACTGAAAAATGACGGCAGGTACGAGTTCATCTTCCCCCACTATCCTGAACAAACCCCCACGAAGAAACTGCTGGCCTTCTCCTCGGTCCACTTCCTGAACAGGAGGTGGGTCACGGTCACAACTTCCCCGTACAGCGAGGTGATTTCCCTCATGTCCGGGACCTTCCGCAACACCCTGGTCCTGGGTTCCGTCAGTATCAGCTTCGTGCTGATTGCGACGTTTATCATGCTCAGAATCAACAAGGCCCGGGCAAAGGCATCGGAGAGGAACAAGTGGGCAGACAGGGTTCTCGTTGCTCACAAACGACTTGAAACCATCTTCAACGGAGTGCCTCACTATCTTGCCCTGATCGATTCAGCCTTCACCTTTGCCGACGTAAACCAGAGACTTTGTGATCTCTACGGAAAGAAGCGTGATGAGATCATCGACAAGCACTGTTCTCTGGATTTTACTGAGAATGAACGGCTCTGTCATCTGGACATCGTGGAAAAGAGTTTCCAGACCGGACGCATCGTGACAGAGACCGACAGGAGGAAAGAGATCAATGGGAAACCCTACTTCTTCGACGTCAGCGCCATCCCCCTTTTCGGGGCAAGGGGAGAGGTTGACTATGTGGTGCAGTACGCCGTGGACATCACCGACAAGAAAGCCCTCACTGAAAAGTTGATCCAGGCTGAGAAACTCGCAGCAGTGGGACAGATGTCCGCACATGTCGCTCACGAAATTCGCAATCCCCTCACGTCTGTACTGCTGCACAGCGAACTCCTGGAAGATGAACTGAAGGAACGGGGTGATTCGAAACAGTCCCTTGAACTCGTTCATATCATCAAGCAGGAAATCGACCGACTCTCCACGGTTACCGATGAGTACCTGTCCTATGCCAGACTCCCCCTTCCAAAAAAACAGCTCGTTGACCCGCAGGTGGAGGTGCAGGCTGTTGTATCCATGCTCATCCCCGAGCTCAACAGAAGAAACATCGAAGCGAGCATCACCTGCCATGACACCGTACCCAAGATCATGATAGACCGTGGACAATTCAAACAACTTTTGATAAATCTCATTAAAAATGCAGAAGATGCAATGCCATCGGGGGGAACGATCGAGATCTCGCTCATGAGAATAAAAGAAAATTTCCTGTTGCTGGTCAAGGATACAGGGTATGGAATACCTCAGGAATACGCAAGGAGGATCTTTGATCCCTACTTCACGACAAAGGACAACGGAACGGGGCTGGGCCTTGCCCTGGTCCAGTACATCGCCAATGCCCACGACGGGTGGGTGGAGGTGGAAAGCCAGAAGGGAACTGGGTCGACCTTCATCATCTCCCTCCCTGTCCAGGCATCGGAAAACTGAGGACGAGGAATTCAACCCATGAAGGTGCCCTCCCTGATCCTCTGTCTGGTGCTGGTATGCACCCTGAACTGCTATGGCGCACGAGTGGTGGTAACTGTGCCGCCAAGTATCGCCGAGATACAGATGCTTTCCGGTGGCACCTCAGCGGTGCTGGAACACCTGAGAAATCGGTTTTCCTCGCAGGTATCAAGCCTGGAGGAGCACTACCGGCTCAAGATGCTCACGAAGGAAGTCGAACAGGCGTCCAACCTCTGGGAAGAGCAAAAAAAAGGATATGCAGACAGGGTCTCCTCTCTCCGAAACTCCTATATCTCGAAACTTTCCTTCACCATCGGCTCCATCAATATCGCAATCTCCCCCGAATCCTCGAGCCTCGGAGACATCATGTTCCATTATGCCGTACACAACAGCTCAGATCGCATTATCACTGATATCACCTTCAGACCGTCCATTGGCTCGAAGGTCCTCCCTACCACTACGGCCCTTGTTCTGGAATTTATCCACCCTCAAACCCTCAAGCTGGGGCTTGCTCCGGGTGAGACCATGACAAACAACGGTCACGATCCGGAGCGATTCCAGTTTTTCATAGGGAATCTTTCCCGGGAGGAGCTCCAGCAGATTCGTTCGGACCTGAGTGGTTCATTCGCCATTGAAGTCCTGGATCTGCACTTCTCCTCTGAGAAAGGATACAAGGGACACATCCGGGTGATGGACGTAGAGGAGGCCTTCGAGGCGCAATTGAAACCGATAAGAAACACCCTCATGAAAACGGAAACAGAGCTTGCTTCCCGCCGGAATGCCCATGCCCTGGCACAGGAGGCCTTTTCTTCGGACCGGCGTAAGGTGATGGCGGAGTACACCAGTGCTGTTGAAAAACTCAAACGCTCCTCACTCAGGTACAAGTCTGCCGTAGACAGCAAGAAAGGCCGGAGTATCTTCGAAGATATCGATGTCGGAACGTATCTGCTCTATGCCACCAATGAGACTGGAGAGGCAATTTTCGAGGAAATCAACGTACACGAGGGGAAAAATCAGCTCACGATTCATGCCCTTCGAGAGGATCCCTTTCTCCCATGACGACCCTGCAAAAGAAAATACTTGTGGTCGATGACGAAGTCGGTATCCGTCAATCACTGAGAATGATCCTGGAAAAAGAGGGGTTCACCGTAGAAACTGCATCCAACGGCGATGAGGCCTTCAAGATCATTCGCCAAGGTGACATAGACCTGCTCATATCCGACATCCGCATGGCCGGGATGGACGGTGTAGAACTCCTGAAGGTGACCAAGTCCATCTCCCCCTGTACGGAGGTCATCATGATCACCGGGTATGCCTCAGTGGACAGCGCCGTGGATTCCATGAAGCAGGGGGCGTATGATTACCTCACCAAACCATTCAAAAAAGCCGATATCCTCAAGGCCGTGAACAAAGCCATCGAGAAGCAGGTCCTCACCATGGACAACATCAGCATGAAAGAGCGTCTGAATGCGATCCATTCAGAGCCGCTCTTTGAGACGGCGAGCCCGAAGATGAAGAAGATCATCGAGGTTGTTCATCAGGTTGCGCCAAGCCATGCCAATGTGCTCATCATGGGAGACTCGGGAACCGGAAAAGAAGTCATTGCAGACATGATCCACAATCTCTCCCCGCGCGGGGAGAAAGCCATGGTAAAGGTAAACTGTGCGGCCATCCCCGAGACACTCATTGAAAGCGAACTCTTCGGCTATGAAAAAGGGGCCTTCACCGGAGCATCAGGAAGAAAAGAGGGCCGGTTCGAGGTCGCTGACAACTCGAGCATCTTTCTCGATGAGATTGGGGAGATCCCACAACCTGTTCAGGTGAAACTGCTCAGAATCCTCCAGGAAGGAACCTTCGAACGCCTCGGGAGCAACAAGACCCAGAAGGTGGATACCCGAATCATCGCGGCAACCAACAAGGATCTCGTCTCTCTCGTGAGAGAGGGGCTCTTCCGTGAGGATCTCTACTGGAGGCTGAACGTCATCAGCATTTTCCTGCCCAGGCTCAAGGAAAGGAAAGAAGACATCCCCTCCCTCGTCCAGCATTTCATCAACAGGTTCTCAACGAAGAACGGGAAAGCGATCGACGGGATCGCGTCAAAGGCAATGGAGATTCTCCTGAACTACGCTTGGCCCGGGAACGTCCGGGAACTGGAGAATGTCATCGAACGGTGCGTCGTGATGGACAAAGACGGCATCATCGGCCCTGACGACCTGCCCGGAGAACTCATCCTGACAGAGAACGCATCTCTGGACTCGGTCACTATTCCCCTCGGTACACCGCTTGACGAGGTCGAACACATTCTCATGGAAGAAACGCTCAAACGAACCAAAGGAGACAAGCTGCTCGCATCCAAGCTGCTGGGCATATCCACGCGGACCCTGTACCGGAAAATGGACAAGAAAGAAGAGTAGCGCTCCTGCTGTCGACGAACAGGCACGCTCATAGGAACCGTGTGTACCAGGGATCGTGTCTCCCGGATCAATCCGACCGTTCTGGGCGCAGGTTGAACTTTTTGATCTTGTAGTGCATGACCCGTCGTGATATCCCCAGCTGCTGTGCGGCATCCTTCTGCACCCATCGTGCCTTTTTGAGGGCCTGGAGCAGAAGTTCTTTTTCCTGAGTATCCAAGATGTTCAGTTCCTGATGGGGCACATTACCTGTCCGCTCGAAGATTCCCGAGGAAAGGATCTCCTCTGGGGTGATGGTTCCCGTGGTACACAGGACAACCGCGGCTTCCATGATATTCTTCAACTCCCTGACATTTCCAGGCCAATGGTATGAGAGCAGCAGATCCATTGCCTCTCGGTCAATGCCTTCAATCCGCTTGCCCGTTTTGCTGCTGAATTCCGTCAGGAATATCTGTGACAGACCGATGATGTCTTCCTTTCGCTCCCTCAGGGGAGGAAGTTGGATGGTGATAACCTTGAGCCGGTAGTAGAGATCCTCTCGGAAAAGTCCCTGATCCACCTTTTTCTTGAGGTCCACGTTGGTAGCGGTCAGAACCCGGATATCCGCCTTTTTTTGTCCAATGTCGCCCAGGGGTCTGAATTCTCCGCTTTCCAACACCCTCAACAGTCGGGTCTGCATTTCAGCCGAAATATTGCCGATCTCATCCAGAAACAGGGTCCCCGAATCTGCCTCCTCAATGATGCCCCGTTTGTCTTTCACCGCGCCGGTGAAGGCACCTCTTCGATACCCGAAAAGTTCAGCTTCGATGAGACTTGAAGGTGTCGCTCCACAATCGACGATGACAAACTTGGCATGCCTCCTTGTGCTCTCGTAGTGGAGCATCTTGGCGATGAGTTCTTTCCCTGTGCCGGATTCCCCGAGGATGAGAATGGTTGCGTCAGACTGACTCACCTGCCGGACCAGGGAGAGCACCCGTTTCATCGCAGAGCTCTGTGCATAGATACGGTGATCGAGTCTGTCTTCGACCTCCTGCTCGAGATATTTCACCCGCTGTTTGAGTTCCCGCTTCTCCAGGGCACTTTCTATCTTGACCACAAGTTCCACGGGTTCGAAGGGCTTGACAAGGTAGTCGTGGGCCCCCTGCTGTATGGCCCGAACAGCCCCCTCAATGGACCCGTAGGCGGTAAAGATGATCACCTCAAGATCCGGGTCAATCTTCTTGACCTTTCTGAGAACCTCCATCCCATCCATGTCGGGCATCTTCATGTCGGTTATCAGGAGACTGAACTCTTCTTTCCTGAGGATATCGAGGGCTTTTTGAGCACTGGTGCACCCCTGTACCGGGAAACCGAGGACTTCCAGTCGTGTTATCAGGACTTCCACGATGTTCGGTTCATCATCGAGCACGAGTATCCTGTGTTTTGACCTCATTGGGTTCCTCTCCGCTTTTCAGTATCCAGATGGATCTCCTCGAGTTTGTTAAGTTTGAAGGTCAGAACCTCCAGTTCCTTGTGCTTTTCCTCAATGTGCTTCTTGAGTTCTTCGATGGTTTTTTGCGCTTTTTCACTGTGATCTGAACATTTCTTCATCTCTTCCGAGAGATGCTGCACCTCCCGCCTCGTCCTCTGAAGCTCATCAAAGAGCACCAGGAGATAGCCTGCCTCAACCCTGAGATACTTGGGGAGATGAGGATCTTCCCTGATTCCTTCAAGGTCCTTTCTGACCTCGGGATATGAATACGCTCCGAGAAGCACCGACTCAACGATGAGGGCGAGCCTGTGCCTGGCATCGTATGAAGGGGGGAGCAGCGCAGGTTTGTGCGCAAGATCGTATCCATACGGCTTTCCTCGAGCAATTTCGTCCTCGGCTGCATCCAGTTTTCCGAGGAACAGTTTAGTGGGAGCGCATCCGAGAAGGGTGAACAGCAACAGGAAGAGAAAAGGTAAACACACTCCCTTTGTTGAGCGTACTCTTTGCATAAATAGTTCCTCCGTGGGCATCAATGATACCCCTGGAGATCGCCAGTCCCAGCCCTATACCGCTGTGTCCCCTGGTATATTTTGACTGATAGAACTTATCAAAGATAAGCGAGAGGTCTTCTTCCGGTATCCCTTTCCCATAATCTTCGATCTCGGTGAGGAGAACACGGTCTGATAGCTTGAGTCGGATCTTCACATGCGATCCCCGCTCGGAATATTTGATCGCATTATGCGTGAGGTTTGTCAACACCTGCAGGATCTTGTCCCTGTCGATCGTGACCTGGCAGTCTTTGGGAAGGTACTCGACGATGAGTTCCACACCGCTGGTGTCTGCAAAAGGTTTGAATTCTGAAACAAACGAAGAGACGACACTGTTTATAGGATGGCTCCCCAGGTTCAACTTGACCATTCCGCTTTCGAGCCTCGACATTTCGAGAAGCTCGGAGACGGTGTAGAGCAGGCGCCGTATCCCCTCTTCCATGATAGCCAGGAGTCGCATCTGCTTCTCGGAAATCTCCCCGGCGACACCCTCCTTGAGGAGGTTCGTCGCTTCCTTCATCGAGGTGAGCGGGGTCTTGAGTTCGTGCGACACAACAGAAATGAATTCCGACTTCATGTCGTCAAGTTCCTTCAGCCGCAATGCCATGGCGTTGAAGGATTCCGCAAGCCTACCGAGTTCATCTGAAGAATCCAGGGGAATCGTGTACGTGAAATCTCCAGCTGCAATCTTTTTGACACCTCCTTTGATGTGGGAAATATCGCGGGTTACACTCCGATAGATGAGGAA
Source organism: Deltaproteobacteria bacterium (assembly GCA_011046135.1). Lineage (GTDB taxonomy): Bacteria > Desulfobacterota > Desulfomonilia > UBA1062 > UBA1062 > DSBG01. Next base: position 16,331 of record DSBG01000167.1, on the reverse strand, counting down.
AGGAACGATAAGACCAATGCTCAAAGCGAACGCCAACACCCACCAGGTGGATGACATGGTCTGATCGCCGAGTTCCTTGAGATAGACGATCTTATTGTCGATTTGTTTCACGGCATTGCGGTTGGAGGCACGGGCATACTCGACCAGGACGTCGATCTCTTTCCTGTTGCTCCGGAACACCTCTTCAAGCTCATCCGGATCCTCGGGAATACGATCAATCTGTTTCTGGTAGCGTTCGAGATACGTTTTCCAAAGCTGCCGTGCGTTCCGGATCTGTTCGCGCTCCTTCTCATCGTAGCTCATGAAATCGGTCTCCAGAAATATCCAGGCCTGATCGATCTCCTGTTGCTTCTGGGCGATCATTTCACGGTAAGAGTCTTGCTGAAGGAGCATGAACTTCTTCTGCGTTTCTTCTAAAGAGATGATGTTGTCAATGAGGGTGCTAGAGAGTTCCTTTTTTCTGTAGTCCACCAGGTAGATCTCGCTCGTGAGATTGCTGAGCCGTGAAGAAACATAGAGAAGGAGCATGTTCAAACCGAGCAGGACAAAGACAAAGACCACATAGGCCAGAATAAATTTTTCCAGCAGGCCGGGTTTCTTCATGGTCAAGATTATAGTCATTCTGTCGATTCATGAGCAAGGGAGAGTTTGCATGGTTTCACTTCTTTCATCATTGAAGGCGCACGAGTTGCTTCTGGCACGAACCGCAGCAACCATAGCAACTCAGTTGACAGAACATCTTCCATCAAGGGAGCAGACCCTTGTCACCTCCGCCCTCCGGGGATCGTGCACCGATGCCAGCACCTCTGCAGAAAACCTCTCTCTTCACGGAATGTTCCAGACGGATCCGTCAGAGATCGACCTCGCACGGGAATTCTGTAACTTGATCATCTCGCAGCGGGGCTATGAGACCATCCTGAAGGTGATCTCAGCCCGAGATGACATGCTTCAGGACCTCATGCGTGTTTTCAGCACCGATAGAGCATGATGAGCGAGTAATACTAGTAATCTCCCGCGAAAATCCTCCTCTGCAACTTTGACATCTATGTAAAAGTTCTGTAAAAGATCTTCCATGACCTGGACCGTTCTGAGTGCCGTAGGGTGCTACCTGTACATCATCGTGGCAATCATCCCCGTGGTGATTATCTCCTTATTCAGCCCTACAGGAAATCTCCCGCACATACTTGCCAGATATTGGGCACGTTTTACCCTGTGGTGCGCGAATGTGTCGGTAGAGGTTCTCGGAAAGGAGAACATCCCAGAAGGGCCAGCGATTTTTATGCCCAATCACCAGAGTCACTTTGATGTCTTTGCCCTTCTCGGTCACCTGGAGATCCAGTTCAGGTGGACAGCCAAAAAAGAACTCTTCAGGATTCCCTTGCTGGGCCTCGGCATGCGGCGGATCGGCTACATTCTCATCGACCGATCCAATCACGCCAAGGCCCTCGAAAGCATGGACATTGCAGCAGAAAAAATCAGATCAGGAACCTCCATCATGATCTTTCCCGAGGGAACACGATCACCGGACGGGAACATCATCTACCCCTTCAAGAAGGGAGGATTTCACCTTGCCCTGAAGGCACATGTCCCCATTGTCCCGGTGAGTGTGTGCGGATCCCGGAACATCCTTCCCAAGCACAGCACCAAGGTGACACCCGGAAAGATCTCCGTTGTCGTTGGAACGCCCATCTATCCGGATGGTCACACCGTTGCATCACTCATGGAAGAGGTGTACAACACAATCAATCTCGGCTATACTCACTAGCCAATGATAACTGATATTCTCTACAGGTGTCCTGTTTGTGGGGATTTTGATTGGCTCGATAACACGAGATGTTCCTCCTGCCAGGCACGTATCGATATTCTTTCTCGATCACGAATTTCCGTTAATGGTCACACAGATTCCCTCGCTGCATGGTATGCAAAGATTCGCTCTTTCGAGCTTCCTCAGCGTGAATCCGGAATCATTCTCCACAGTGGAACCGTAAGGCTTTCCGCGGAGTCGGTGAAAGGCCCATATCGGGGTTTCGCGGGAGTCACCGCCACCCTGTATGGGAGGAGGGAACTCGAAACCGGAAGCCTGGTATTGAAACACGATGAACTCTTCTTTTCCGCAGCCTCGGGTGACAGACACATCCCGCTGACCACCATCACCTCGGTTACCATTGAGTCGAATACAGTTATCATCATTGCCCGGAAACATGGTGTGCTTTTCTTCGATTTTCTTCAAGACTCCGGGAAAAAGTGGGAGGATTGCATTCAGAAGGCCCTTGCCCACACCCATGGTCCGGAGCAGATCATCGAGTATTATCCGCGGATCCTCCTGAAAAAAAGTCTGCGGAACAGGCCCGCTCCTGCTGCGGGCCATCGCGAACTTCGCATGCGCATCCACCCATGGTATCCCCGTGATTTCAGCCTCTTCTTCGCTGTGTTACGAAGGATAGCCAAGCCGCTCATCAAAACCCTGTTCAGAGTCGACGTGAGAGGATTGGAGCATATACCTGACCACGGACCAGCTCTTGTGGTCCCCAACCACACCTCTTTTCTCGATTCCATCGTGTTCGGAGTGTTACCCACGCGGTATATCTGGTTCATGGCCAAGAACTCGGAATATCGCAACAGGTTCATGACCTGGTTTCTTCGCCATGGGCGATCATTCCCGGTGAGACGGTATACCACAGACGTACAGGCGATCCGAAACGCTCTCCGAATCGTGCAGCAGGGTCATGTTTTGGGAATCTTCCCTGAGGGGGAACGAACGTGGGACGGCTCTCTGTTGCCGCTGCGAACAGGTACGATCAGGCTTATCCTCGCCCTGGGGGTTCCCGTGATCCCGGTGGGAATTTCAGGCGCCTATGAGCTGATGCCCCGGTGGACTTCTTCAATTAAGCTGTCTCCGGTACGTATCCGTATCGGTCCTGCGCTGAAATTTGAACAGATTCCCATACCGAAACAGACCTTCGCCGATATCTCGGCTGCTTCAACAGAGCTCAGGAGGCATCTCGGCTCCCTGCTGGAGGAACCGCAATGAGCTCTGTGAAGGTCATACCGCTGGGCGGTGTACGGGAATTCGGGCTCAATTCGATGGTGATCGAGACAAGCGGAGGGTCTGTCCTGATTGATGCCGGCATCATGTTTCCCAAGATAAACCCCACGGGCATCGATCAGATCATTCCTGACTTCACCCATATCGTGGACAATCAGGAAGCCTTCCAGGGCATTGTCCTCACCCATGGCCACGAGGATCACATCGGTGCCCTCCCTTACCTCTTAAAAGATGCGCCGATTCCGGTGTACAGTCACCCCTTCACCCTCGAGCTCGTGAAGAAAAAGCTCAGAGAATACGACATGCATGGAAACATCACTCTGGTGCCCGTGCATCCCGGAGAGAACATATCTTTAGCGGGGATGGAGATTGAATTCATCGAGGTCCAGCACTCAACCATCGGGTGCTTTGCGCTGAACATGAACACGAGCCAGGGAAGACTGATCCACTCGGGTGATTTCAAGAAAACACCACGCGAATACCTCACAATCGACAACCCCGTTCGCCTCTTGATGTGTGAGAGCACCAATGCGGAACAAGATCCGAGATGTGCTGACGAGTCAAGTATTTCCAGGTGCATCAATACCATTATCAAAGAAACCCCGGGCGCTGTTCTGATATCCACCTTCTCGAGCCACGTTACCCGTATCCAGATGCTCTATGAGCTGGCCGTACAAAACCAGCGGAAAATAGCCATCATCGGCAGGAGCATGAACCAGATTGTAGACATCGCAACAGATCTCGGCGTTCTCGATTTCGATACGCGCGACCTCATCAAGCCCGAGGAAATCACCTCCATGGACAGAAGCAAGGTGATGCTTATCTGTACCGGAACACAGGGCGAGGTCTACTCAGTGCTCTCCCTGATCTCTCGGGGATGGCATAAGTTCAAGGTCAAAAACGGAGACAGCGTGATCATATCCGCCAGAATCATCCCGGGCAATGAGATCGCCATCTTCCGGTGTGTTGACAAACTCATCGATTTTGGGGCTCGGGTCTACTACCCGGATATCGCCGATGTCCATGCCACAGGCCATGCGACCAGAGGAGAGGTTCTTGAGACGATCAAGGCGCTGTCACCCCGCATTTTCATGCCGATCCATGGGGAACTGCGCCAGATGAAAGCCCTGGCGGACAGGGTCGCAGATGTCTTGAGGACTGATTCTCAGATCGTGCTCGCGCGCCCGGGACAGATCTGGACCATCAGTGAAGACGGCATGCAGATGACCGGCGAAGCCCCGCACGGCAAGTGCTTTGTCGATGGCGAACTCACGGGCGATATTCAGGATGTTGTCCTGAGAGACCGCAGACACATCTCCGAGGGCGGTCTGGTGGTGGTGTTCATGGTTCTTGACTCGTCGAAATCAGAAGTGGTGTTAGGTCCCGACATCATGTGCAAAGGCGTTGTTCCCGCCAGCATGGAGCAGGAGACCATGGACATGATCAGAACACAGGCATCCCTGGCGCTGCACTCGTACCTGGGCAAGGACCTCAACATGCAGGTCATGCAAATCCGTCTTCGTGAGGCTCTCGGGATGGCTCTCAAATCACGCCTCGGGAAAAAACCCATGATAATTCCAATTATTATGGAGATGTAATTGCCAGATTCTCTCGTCGCTCTCCTTCTCGGCATCATCCAGGGAATCACAGAATTCCTCCCCGTTTCGAGCTCAGGCCACCTCACCCTCTCGCAGGACCTGTTCGGGGAGACGTGGCGAGGCGATGTGCTCTTCAATCTCTGCGTGCACGCCGGTACGACACTTGCGGTGATTGTATTCTTTCACCGTGATCTTTTTGCCCTCATCAGGGGAATCATGCCCGGGACCTTCAGAAAAGATCAGGCAGGAATCATCCTCTGCATCATGGTCACCACCGCCATCACAGGAATAATCGGGCTGACCTTCAAAGACTGGTTCGAATCACTGTTCAGCATGCCCCTGGTCGCTTCATGGATGCTCATTCTCACTGGAGTCATCACCTTTGCAACCGATCGGGTGAAACAAAGCTCGCTTCCCTACGGCCAGGTACGCTTCAGGGACGCAGCCGTGATCGGTGTGTTCCAGGCCTTCGCAATCATCCCGGGAATTTCACGGTCAGGTTCCACAATCTTTGCTGGGGTACTCTGTGGTCTGGAAAGAAAATGGGCAGCGAGTTACTCATTCATTGCTGCAATTCCCGCGATTCTCGGAGCAACAGTCCTTGAATTTCATGACAATGCTGAAGCCCTCTCCCTCGATCATCTCCTCGCCGGCGGGATAGCCTGTATTGTCGGTTTGATTTCTCTGAAATTTTTGATATGGACGTTACAAAGACATAGTTTTTTCATCTTTTCGGTGTATTGCTGGACAATTGGCTTCATGTACATATCCTACTCCATCATGACAGGCACATAACATGGCGAAGAAAAAAGAAAAAACAAGCGATCTGCCTCAACGCTGCCTCGGGCTGTTCATGGGCTTTATCGCCATCTTTCTCACCCTTGCCCTCTTCTCCTACTCTCCTTCGGATCCGAGTTTCACCCGTCTCGGACAGAGCGAACCCATCCACAACTGGATGGGTGTTGTCGGATCATACATTTCTGACGGCTTGTTCATCCTCGTTGGCATTACCGCATTCGTGATTCCCGTGTTCCTCGCCGAGTACGCATACCGCTTCTTCATGCAGAAGAAGCAGGTGAAGTGGATCAATCTCCTGAGTACGATCATCATCCTGTTCGTTTTTCTGGGGCTGCTGGCTATCTTCGTACAAGAGATCAGCATCTTTTCCACGACGATCAAGGCCGGCGGTATCATCGGCACCATCATCGGCAGTGCTCTGTACGCATACCTCAATGAATGGGGATCGCTCGTGCTCCTGCTGATGCTTCTCTTCGGGGGAATCATGATCGGCTATGATCTTTCCACGCCCTATCGAACCATGAAAGAGGTGACCGTCGCCATCAAGGACAGCTACGAACTGAGAAAGAAACGGTGGATCATCTCCAAGCAGGCCGAAACTAATCCAGCAAAGACGATCAAGAACAAACTCAAGCCTATGAACCAGGAGAAGAAAGACCCGCACATAACGATCGTCGATCACGAAGCGAAAGAACTGGCTGAGATTCCCAAGCAGGCAACGCTCGATTTTGTGGATAATTATCAACTCCCGCCTCTGTCGCTGCTTAACAATACACCGTCCAGGAACCGAACGATCTCCGACAGAGAACTCAAGGCGAATGCCACCATGATCACCTCGAAGCTCAGGGATTTCGGTGTGGAAGGAGACATCAACGAGATCAAACCCGGTCCGGTGATCACCATGTATGAATTCACGCCTGCGCCGGGCATCAAGATAAACAAGATCGTTTCCCTGGCGGACGATCTGGCCATGGCCCTCAAGGCGGCTCCAGTGCGTGTTGTCGCACCCATTCCCGGCAAGAACGCCGTGGGAATCGAGATCCCCAACAGGTCACGCGAAATCGTATCCCTGCGTAAGATCCTTGCGAGCAAAGAGTTCATCTCCTCAACATCCCCCCTGAGCCTTGCACTCGGGACAGATATCGAGGGAACTCCGGCAATCACCAACCTGTCCAAGATGCCCCACCTTCTCATCGCCGGAGCCACCGGGACGGGCAAGAGCGTGGGCCTCAATACCATGATCCTCTCCCTCATGTACAAGAACGATCCTTCGGAGCTGAAGTTCATCATGATCGATCCCAAACGAATCGAGCTCTCCCACTATGAAGGGATCCCGCACCTTCTCCACCCGGTGGTCATCGACCCTCGTGATGCACTGCCTGTTCTCAAGTGGGCTGTATCGGAAATGGAACTCCGGTATGAACTCTTCCGAGACCTCGGTGTCAAGAGCCTGGATTCCTACAACAAAAAGGTAAAGAAAGAAGAGAAGAACCCTTCTACCACCCTGGCCAGCCTGCGATCCGATGGTGAAGAACCCGGAGTTCTCCCCAAGATCGTGATCATAATCGATGAAATGGCAGACCTCATGATGGTAACCCGCGAGATCGAGATCTATATCGCCCGGCTCGCCCAGATGGCTCGAGCAGCCGGTATCCACATGGTCGTGGCGACCCAGAGACCCTCGGTCGACGTCATCACCGGACTCATCAAGTCAAACTTCCCTTCACGCATCTCGTTTCGGGTCTCATCCAAAATCGATTCCAGAACCATCCTGGATTCATCCGGGGCGGACCAGCTCCTCGGACTCGGCGATATGCTCTTCCTCACTCCAGGAGCTTCCCATCTCAAGCGGGTGCATGGAGCATACGTGTCCGAAGAAGAGATTGACAGAGTCGTCGAATTCATCCGCGAGCAGAAAAGTCCGAATTACGTCGAAGAGATCTCTCACCAGATCGCTGAAATCGCGAGAGACGAAACAGGAACTCTCCTCGTCGACGATGAGCCCTACGATCCTGTCTACGATGAAGCCCTGGAGTTTGTCACCACGAAGGGCAGCGCCTCCATCTCTCTTATTCAGCGGAGGTTCAGGATCGGGTACAACAGGGCCGCCCGCATCATAGAACAGATGGAGAGCGACGGCATTCTCGGCCCCTCGGATACTGCTGGAAAACCCCGAAAGGTGCTCATGAAACCCTATGCCAAAGAACTGGAAGAGTAGTCTTTTCATCAGCGTGATTCTCCTGGCCTTTACAGGGGCTCTTCATGCCGAAGTCCTCGATGAGATCCAGACCCGGTACTCAGGGCATCGGGATTTCGTGGCTTCCTTCTCTCAGGAAACCTTCCAGCTCCTGGCCAACAGGACGGTTCACTTCACCGGAAAACTCTCCGTGAATGTCGCTTCCGGCGTGAGAATGGATGTCTTCACTCCTCAGCGTCAGGTGATCATTCTCCTGGAGAATACCGTGGCCATTCATTTGCCGGAAGAAGGAACCTCGACGATTCAGGAAATTCCAAAAGAGATCGCCACGCAGAACATCTTGGGATTCTTTGCAGGACTTGCCTCCTTGGAAGAGATGTACACGGTGAGTGAGCTCGAAGATGTCCTGTTGTTAACCCCGAGGAACGGGACGGGCTCCCTGACCATCTGGACCACTGAAGAGCACCTGATACACAGACTCCTCCTGAGAGACTCCACGGGAAACTACAGCGATATTACGCTGACCGACTATGCATTCGATGTGGGGCTCGACCACGATCTGTTTGATCTCGATTTCGCTCCGGAGCCTGAGAATAGGGGCAGAGCGCCCACAGACTGACCGTTGCAGAGACACGAACCGTTTATTCCAGGGGGTAACGTGTGCAGGCAAAGGCCACCTTCGAGTAAAACTACGTCCATTGTCCGTTCCCTACCAGGTATGCATGCTCCTTGACCTGGTAGTGCGCCTCTGGTACACTCTTCTCCCATGGATCTCGGCCTCATCGATAAGACATCGGATCTTCTGGTAAACTCTCACCATACCATTGTTCTGACCGGTGCCGGCATATCCACGGAATCTGGGGTGCCAGACTTCAGATCTCCCGGCGGCATCTGGGAGCGGTATGATCCAACGGTGTTCTTCTATTCCCGCTTCCTTTCAGAACCTGACGAGGTGTGGCGCTGCGTGATGGATATGAGCCGATGCGGAGATTTTCCCCTGTGGGAAGCCCAACCGAACAGGGGACACCTTGCCCTTGCCCACTTGGAAGAGATGGGGCACATCAAGACTATCATCACGCAGAACATCGATAATCTGCACCAGAAGGCCGGGAGCAGGAAGGTGATCGAGTTTCACGGGAACATGCTCTTTGCCAAGTGCATCACCTGTGGCGCCAGGTACGAATATGACCACGTTCTCAAGATTGCGGACATCTCCCTTCCCCCATTGTGTGACTGTGGCGGTATCCTGAAGCCCGATGCAGTATTCTTCGGTGAGGCAATTCCGAAGGAAGCGCTGACAGAATCGTTCAGAAGTGCCGAGGATTGCGATCTCATGCTCGTCATCGGAACATCGGCCCAGGTTGAGCCTGCGGCGTCTCTTCCGCTGATCGCCAAGGGGATGAACACCTTGTTCAGGGGATTCATGAACGTACCGATTCCCAAATCCCACTGTCACGTCGTGGAAATAAACCGGGAACCCACCCCCTTGACCGGCGAGGTTTCAGATTTCATCATCCAGGGCAGTGCGGGAGAGGTTCTTGCCACCCTGGAGGAGTATGTCCACAGGAAAACATGAACTCCGTGCACATAACCGGACAGACCAGAATCGTTACCATTCTCGCCCACCCATCACATCACGTTAAAGCCCCTGCAATCTACAACTCGCTCTTTTCCCAGCTCGATATGGACATGGCCTACATCTCCCATGACGTGGCACCCGAAGTTCTCCGTGAGACGCTGCGATCCTTTGTAGGATGGGAAAACCTTGCGGGATTCAATGTCACCGTGCCGCACAAGGAGTCAGTCGTGCCTTTTCTTGATGTGGCGTGCCCGATCACCACACGCGCAGGAGCGGTGAATACGGTGGTGAGACAGGAAAACGGAACCTTGTTCGGATACAATACCGACGGGCTCGGTGCTCTCGGGGCACTTGGAAAGGTCGTGGGAGAGCATTGCCTCGTCATCGGCGCAGGCGGTGTTGCACGGTCGATTGTTGATGCCCTTCTCCACAAGGGAGCCGCGCAGATATGGATCATCGCAAGGAGCACCTCTTCCCGGAACAAAATCCTGGACGCCTTCCCCTCCGAGCGGGTAGCCGCGTTTGAAGATCGTGTCCTTGGAGACGTGAACATCCTGATTCAGGCGACCCCGGTATCCGATGTCATCCCCTTCAGTCTCGACCTGGGAAGACTCAGAAAAACCGTTCGAATCCTGGAGACTGTCATGCAACCGACGGCACTCTCATCAGCGGCACGGTCGTGTTCACTGAGCCTGATCCCTGGCCATGCCATGCTCTATCACCAGACGAGAAAAAACTTCAAGCTGTTCACAGGGAGAGACCTCCCTTCTGAACTGCTGAATAAAACTTTTGAGTCCGTGGGGTTGTGGCCGTTATGAGAGTCTACCTCGTCTGTCATCGCCGCAGGGGGAAACCGAGAATTGCCTTGGAGGTCTGCAAGGTCTGCAGACACAACCGAAGGTGCACACAGTACAGTACCTACAGAAATCCACCCTTGTTCACGTAGCATAAAAAAGTGTGAATCCACCGATACTTGACAGGCAAACACCTTTGGATTTATGGTGCCCCTATGTCAATGAAGGAAATTCTCATCTATCCTGAGACTGTCTTGAAACAACGAGCCGGGGAAGTCGACATCATTGACCAGGAACTCACCTCCCTGGTGGAGGACATGAAACACATCATGTACTCAGCCCCGGGCGTCGGTCTTGCAGCACCACAGGTAGGCCAATCAAGGAGACTCATCCTCGTCGATCCGACAGCAAATCGTGAAGCAGGACGGCTGCTCGTTCTCATCAATCCCGTTATCGCAGAAAAGGAAGGCTCCTGTGTGGATAACGAGATGTGCCTCTCCGTCCCGGATATTTCGGTAGATGTGCCCAGGGCGGAACACATTCTCATTCGGGGCATAGATCTCTCCGGGAAAGAGATCGAGATCGAAGCCGATGGTTACCTGGCCAGGATATTTCAGCACGAGATCGATCACCTGGATGGCACCGTTATCCTTGATTACGCATCATCCCTGAAACGCTCGATCTACCTCCGGAAGTGGAAAAAAGGGAAGCTATGAGACTCGCCTTCATGGGCACCCCGGATTTTGCCCTGCCCACGCTCGAGTCTCTCCTTGAGGCGAAAGAGCACAAGCTCTCCTGTGTGGTAACTCAACCCGACAAACCCAGAGGCAGAGGGAGAATCCTCTCTGTTCCACCGGTGAAGGTGCTCGCGAAGACTCATGGGCTCCCGGTGTTCCAGCCCGAGAAACTCAAGGCGAACGAAGAACTTTTCCGGAAGATGATCTCCTCCGACCTCGATGCAGTGGTGGTGGTGGCATACGGAAAGATGATCCCCGACGAGATGCTCGGGATTCCCCGGTACGGATTCATCAATGTGCATGCATCCCTGCTACCGGAATTCAGGGGTGCCTCACCCATCAACAGGGCAATCATGAGCGGGGCGACGAAAACCGGGATCACTATCATGAAAATAGAGCATGATATGGACGCAGGTCCGGTCTATCTTCAGGAGGAGTTCCCCATCAGGCAGGATGATGATGCAGTAAGCCTCTCCCATAGCCTCAGCCTTCTCGGCGCGAGAATGCTGCAGAAAACCCTGTCTCTGATCGCCGCAGATGCACTACAACCAGTACCGCAAGATGACTCCAAAGCGACCTATGCCCCCATAATCCACCGTGAGGAAGGGAACATCGACTGGAACAAAGATGTTGAAGATGTGCACAACATGGTTCGTGGATTGCTTCCCTGGCCCTGTGCGTACACCTCCCTGAACAACCGGATGCTCAAGATCCTCAAAACCTCCGTTACCAGGGGGTCCACCGGGTTCAACCCCGGCACGCTCATCAAGGAACGGTCCAGCCTGAAGGTTGCCTGCTCAGGGGGATTCCTGACCCTGCACAGACTCCAGCTCGAAGGAAAAAATCCCATGGACGGCCCGGCATTTGCCTGCGGACTCAAGCAGAACAGGCTTGTCCTGGGACAGACAGGAGAACACCCATGATCCTGGCACCATCGATTCTCTCGGCTGATTTCTCCCGCCTGGCAGACGAGATTTCTTTCGTCGTACAAGCAGGAGCCACATGGATACACGTGGATGTCATGGACGGGGTCTTCGTCCCGAACATCACCATTGGCCCGGTGGTGGTCAGAAGTGTACGACGAGCCACCGATGCGTACCTCGACTGCCATCTCATGATCGTTCAACCAGAGCACTTCATCGATGATTTTGTGAAGGCCGGAGCAAACGGGATAACAATCCACGCAGAAGCCACGAGGCATCTGCACAGGACCCTTGCCATGATCAGGGAGCGAGGATTGAAAGCCGGTGTGTCTCTCAATCCATCGACATCCCTCGACGCCATCACCTATTGCCTTGACGAGATCGATCTCCTGCTCATCATGAGTGTAGACCCTGGCTTCGGGGGGCAGGCCTTCATCGATGCGGTTCTCCAAAAAATTGAACAGGCCAAGGCGCTGACACAAGACAGGGGGATTCTTCTCCAGGTTGACGGTGGAGTGACCAGGGAGAACCTTCCTGGCTTGCTGCAAAGGGGAGTGGATGTCATCGTTGCGGGTTCCAGCGTGTTCGACGGGAAAGATCCTGCAATGAGGGTACGAGAGATGCTGGAGACCACCCCTGGTGATATCGGTTAGGGCACTCGCATTCATACTCATAGCAGCAATGAGCCTCGCTGCATGCGCTCACCTGCCCCAGGTGGGGGATGAACCTCTCCCCCTTCAGTCGAACAATGCCAGACTCATCATGCTGCTCGCCAGGTATGAAGAAAACCAGGGAAACTGGGATTCGGCACTTGAACTCTATTCCAGGATACCTGATCCTTTTGCCCTTCTCGCTCAGGCTCGTATCTACTTTGTCCTGAATCAGCCTCGACCTGCATTGGAAACCCTCCACAGAATCATCGAAGAAGGAACGTACCGCGATGAGGCCCTGAAGATCAGGTCAAAGATCTATGCAAAAGCCGGCCAGTGGCAGCTTGCCATCGACGACACGGAATCGCTGCTGTTCAACCATCCTGACAACCAGCAGCTCCTTATGTTTTTAGCAAACCTGAAAATCGTGGTGGGTCAGTTTCAACAATCGAGAACCATCCTCGAGTCCATACTGGGGACACCCGATGACAGCATGACCCTCTACACCCTTTCAAAGGCGTGTTTCGCAGAAAAAGACCTTGACTGCGCCAAAGAGTCGTTGAGAAAGGTCATCGAGATCAGGCCTGATTTCACTCCGGCCTACCTCGACCTGGGTAGGATTCACGATATGCTCGAAGAACCTGAGCTGGTGGAGCGCATCTATCTGGATCTCTTGCAGATAAGCCCCTCCTCCATCGAGGCCCATAGAGAACTGACGGATTATTACATCACACAGAAGCGATACCAGGATGCCCTCATCCATCTGAACGCTCTCCATGAGATAAGCCCGAGCGACCAGCTGACGAGAAAGCTCATCATCGTCTACCTCCAGGAGGGAATGCACGAAATCGCCCTCAAGCATATCAGCACCCTGGAGGAACCATCTCAAGACGACAGGTACTATCACGCCATAGCGCTCACAGGTATGGGCAGGTTTGAACATGCCCTGAACATCCTCGATGAGATTATTCCTGCAGATAAACTCCTCTGTGACGTCACGATGCTCAAGGCTTCAATCCTGAGGGACATGGGAAAACCGGATGAAAGTGTCACGGTACTCTCCCTTGCATGGGAACATCTCCCCACACGTGACACCTGTAACGAAATCGGACATCAGCTCGCCACTGAACTGGACAGCATCGGTAAGCGTGAAGAGGGCCTCGAGATCGCCCTGTTTCTTCTTGAAAAAAATCCCCACGACGCAATTGCCCTCAATTTCGTGGGATATGTATGGGCAGACTCCGGCATCCACCTGGAAGAGGCATATCGCATGATCAGAGAAGCCCTCGACCAGAAACCCGACGACCCCTATATTCTTGACTCAATGGCATGGGTGCTCTATAGGATGGGAAGGTACCATGAGGCCCTGGGCTTCATTGAACAGTCGGTGAAAATTCTCAACAGTGATCCGATCATCAACGAGCACATGGGAGACATACTGATGAGTCTGGGAAAGAAGGACAGGGCACTTGATTATTACTTGAAGTCTTCCCTTTTCAAGAAAACACCCTCAGAGGAACTCCAGGAAAAGATCAGGTTGATCCTGGAGTAGAGAAAAATCGAGAGTGCAGGGTTGTCCATGACGAATGAGGCAAAAGTTGGAATCTTTGTCGTCATCATTCTTATCCTGTTCATTCTACTCTCCATGCAAATCGGTGAACTTACCCTCGGCAGAAAGGAAACCTACCCGATAACCATGGTTTTTTCCTCCGTGGATGGATTGAAAGAGTCGTCACCTCTTGAACTCGCAGGAGTGGAGGTCGGCAAGGTTGTCGGCATTTCTCTGAACAAGGACTTTTCGGCTTTGGTGAGAGCAGCCATTCATGAGGACATCCGCTTGCCCATCGACAGCACTGCGTCCATAGCTACCAAGGGGGTGCTGGGAGACAAGATCATCATCCTTACCCCCGGGGTGTCTTCAAACATCATTGAACCAGGTGGAAATCTGGCTCGGACACGGATACCCCCCTCATTGGATCTCCTCCTCACACAACTCGGCGAGCTGGCCGCGAACCTCACGGAACTCTCTGGTGTCTTCAATGAAGTCTTCGGGGACGAGGAGCTTCTCAGGGGGATCCTGAACAATGTCACTCAGTTCTCTGAAAGTGCCGCATCCATCCTGAGTGAAAACCGGGAGGGTATCGCAGAGATCGTGATCTCTCTGGGAGAGATCACGGACAACTTTGCCACAGTATCGCAGAACCTTTCTACTACGAGTGACCATATCGACCAGATCACAAACACCATCAGTGCAGGGGAAGGCACGCTCGGGAAACTCGTTCACGACGACACGCTCTACCTCAGCCTGGTGGATTTTCTCGATTCAGCACAAGCCTTCACCTCTCGTCTCAACGATGACAGCACGGTCAGCATGCTCATGACCGACCCATCCTTGTATGAAAATCTCCTGGCCGTATCAGAAAACATCAGATTCATCAGCGAAGAGATTGCGTCGGGCAGGGGCACTCTGGGCCATATCCTCGTGGATGACGATCTCTATCAGGAAATTAAAGAGACCATCCGCAGCGTTAATCTCGCGGCACGGGGTCTAGAAGAACAGACGCCGATTACCATCATGGGAACCATCCTGGGTCTGATCTGGTAACATGCTCAGATCCGCGCTGATAACCGGGTTGCTCCTTGCGTGGCTGTTCTCCGGAACACAACTCGGCGCTTTCGCACTCAACGTTGCCCCGGTTTTCACCTCAGACCCCCATCCCGATGGATATCATGTAACCGTACTCGGGCCATTTATCGAGATACATCCTGATTTTACAGCGTTCAGGCCCCTGTTTTCACGTGACAATCTCCATCAGGAAACGGATATCCTCTATCCCCTCGGACGATTTTCAGACCAGAGATCCCGTTTCTCCCCCCTGTATTCAAGAACCTTAGATGCAGATCACACCCACACGACACTTTTTCCTTTTTTCTCAGGCAGCTACCGTGAACGCCCCTATGGTGGTATCTTTCCGGTGTACGGCGTCATGTTCAACCGGTTCGGTTTTGACGAAGCTCGGTTCCTCCTGTGGCCGCTCTATGCGAATACCAGAAAGAACGACGACACAACCTATCGCCTCCTGTGGCCTATTTTCAGCTATTGCCATGGGAAGACCCTGGTTGTCTTTCCCCTCTATGGCTGGGAAAAAACTTCAGGGGGAGTCTACCAGACAATTCTCTGGCCTTTGATCCATCGAGAGCGTGGCATACGGACTATTGATGCCTTTCTTCCCTTCTTCTGGTACGACCGCGGTCCGTCGCACACGAGCCTCTCTCTTCTCTGGCCCTTCTTTACCTACAACCGTGATTCCGATTCAGACCACACCAGTACGGACATCCTCTGGCCCCTTATCCGATGGGCCTCGGGCGGATATGAGGAAACACGCATCTTTCCGTTGTACTGGTCGAAGTCCAGGGGTGCACAGCACACAATGCTTTCAATCCTCTGGCCTTTTTTCACCCACAAGGAAAGTCACTATGAAGACATGGGAATCAGGGAAGAGCGTACAGCAATTCTCCTGCTCGGCACAAAGAGTTCCCGAATCGGGCCCGGCGAGGAGAGCTCCGGCAGACTCCTGCTCTTTCCTCTTTTCTATCGTGACTACAGCGATGACGACAGTCGCTGGTTCTTCCCGTGTGTGCTCCCGCTGTTCACGGACGATGGGTTCATGAGAAACTGGGCGCCGATTCTTACCCTGGCCCATGGAACGCGCTGCGGAGACGCCTCGACATTCTCCCTTCTCTGGAGAACCTTTGCCTGGGAACAGAGCACCGAGGGCACCTCGTGGTCTCTCTCGTTCCTGGCCTCCTATAAACACTCCCAGGGAGTGGAACGGTACGGGTTCTTTTTCAATCTCCTGAGATTTACCCGAGAAAAAGCCACTGACCACTAACCTCCATGCCCGTGGTCGGGCACAACGAAGGATGAAAATAGAGTAGCAAAAGGCTCATGAGATGTCCAACAATGGTTAAGAGCAAACAAAACCAACAGGAGGACAAGACATGAGCC